>CAYZQB010000074.1:11038-14401 GCA_964480395.1 uncultured Planctomycetia bacterium | reverse complement strand
AGAATGAGTCTTTAACAGGACCAATACCTGCATTGAGAACTTCCCATTCGGTAATCGATGAACCACCTGTGTGTGGCAGTGGGCTTGTTGGTGTTCTCTGCAAATATTTAATCTGCAGGTTGGGAAGATATGGATTTGTAACATTTAACGTACCCGCAGAACCATTTATTGTTGAGATTGTTTCATTGTTTGTTTCGTCTCTTTCGCCGATACAGTTCTGAGCATCTAACACTCCATAAACTGTGAAGAAAACCTCTTCAGGACCGAGGTCAGGGGTTTTACCCGGATCTGGAATAACGAGTGGGAAATGATTTGTATATGGGATAGTAGCATTTTCCACGATAACGTGTTTTTTGTCTGCAAAGAGACCTGGAACCATATATTCAGCTAATAGCCAGTCCTCTGGTCCGATAGTGCCAATACCTACTCGCAAAGCAGGATCGGGTTCCCACAATTGATTATCTTCGAGAAAAACTCTCAAATTTCCTGAAAGAGGGATGTTCGGGTTTTCCGGAAAAGCATCGTCATAAACATTCTGAAGTGTAATGTTTATCGAGACGGTGTCGCCGGGTAGTGGATTTGTTGATCCAATAACATCGAAATCGATCCAGACAAGGTCGCCGGTAGTATCTTTTTTCGGACCGGGACAGCGCATCCATTCTTCAAAATCGATGGGATCACCTGACAGGAGGTTGTCGCAGCCGATTACCAATGTAACCAATGTTACAACGGCAAACATTACTGCAAGGTCGAGTCTTTTTTTCATAATTTTTCCTCCATTTATTTGAGAAGTTTAAAAAAGTTTAATTAAAATTCAACAACGCTATATATTAATAACGCAAACCATGTGCCAAAACACAATATTTCTGCTTGAAATTCCCAGTTTCTGCCATCTCATTATTATAGCAGGTTTTAAGCGTTGAATACAATGTTTTCACTAAATTTATAAAATATTCTGAACAGTCATTTTACAAAACTGTTTACTGAGTTACCGCAGTGTCAGAATGTGTAAAAGACTAATCTATCAAAGAAATACGGTTAAATACACAAATTTTCTTTGCAAAGCAAGGCTTCCGCAAAGAATCATACATTTTAGTGTTTCAAATTCATCATGCAAATGATTTTTTCACTGTTTGCGATGAATGCTACTGATTTTATTTCGATGTTTTTCATGTTAATACAGAAAATAAAGATATTAAATGTTAAAATTGTCTGAAATTCCCCTCCGATTCCGTCCACTTTTTGAAGTTACTAAGGTTGAGCATGAAATTCGATTTAACTAAACTCGCATATGCAAGCCTGCTTGTATGTTTCTTCGTTATCAGTGTCGCATGGGGTTTTGAGCTTTCTGACGACGATTACAAAATTGACAAAATTTTAATACTGATTAGTTTGACGATAATTTCGATGCTTGCAGCACTAAATCTCAGTACTAGCTTTGTAAAACTTATACATCTGCCTGAAGATGTAGTTGAGTCCAAGATTCCTCGAAAATCCACACTTTGGGTTATGATTCTAATCGACACAGCGATTTTCGGTGCATCCGCATTCATGCTAAATGTGCTTACCCTATTTTTGATGCCGATAATATTTCTTATTCTTGCGTTGTATCCGATTACAAAATACACAACATTTTTATCCCATTTCTTTTTCGGGTTATGTTTTGCGGTAGTTCCGATTTATATTTGGGCTGCGATTTGGAGAAGTTTTTTCAGCATCAGCAGGGAATTTGCAGTTCAACCCTTTATTCTGTCTTTTATCCTAATGTTATGGGCAACAACGTTAAACATCAACGAAGATATGAATGTTTCGAAAAATGCCGGTTTCAAGCACACAATACCACGAAATCTTGGAAAAAAAGCGGGCAAATTTGCAATAAATTGCAACATTTCAGTTTTACTTGGGTTACTATTTTTTCTCACAGTTATTAACGGACATACGTTTATCATATGGATAGGACTGATTATTTCGATGATTCTACTCATTCTAAGCTCGCAAACACACCGCGGAAAGGCGAATGAAGAATCGGTGAAGAGATTCAATTTATTAAATTTCACTTCGGTTGTCATGTATACATTCTTTTTGATTGCTGATGTGCTAGTTCAATCATATGTTTTGCATAACTGAAAAATGACGATGTGAACCAAACGACGCTGAACTCAAAAAACGGCAATATTCTTAAATTAATATGCAAAATTTGTGTTTTCGTTGAAATTGTGAAAAAATACTCGCAAAACTTACAAATTTTCATTTACTATATGACTTATAAAATTAGAAATGTAAATAAAATAATATAATTTTGGGAAAATCTTAACAATTTTCTTAGATGAGTTGTTTTTTGCGTAAAACTTGGTATAATTTACTACAGGAAGCAATGCTTCCTTTTTACTTTGTTGTTGAACCGAGTATTTCAGCATATGAAATTTAATATCTGTGAACTTTGACTATCGGACAACGAAAATGGGGTATGAATTCAGTTTTTATGTTAAAACTGACATAGGAATACAAAGATCAAGGAATGAAGATCATTTCGGCATAAATGATGAATATAATCTCTGCCTAGTTGCCGACGGGATGGGAGGACATCTCGGAGGAGATATCGCTGCCAAACTTGCTGTCGATACTATATTAGATTTTTTTAACTCTTCAGTAGATAGCAATTCAAAGAATAAATACAACTTCGAACAAGATAAAGAAAATGTTGTGAAAGCACTCCAGACCGCTAATTTCACGGTTTATACAAAAGGTAATACCAATCAGAATCTCAGGGATATGGGTACAACAATTGTTGGAACCTGGATGCGCGATGATTATGCGGTGCTTGCATCTGTCGGTGATTCTCGGATTTATATGCTTCGTGACGGTAAGTTTAACCAGTTGACAAAAGATCATTCATGGGTAGCAGAACTTGTCAGCAAAAACCTGCTTCCAACAGAGGAAGCAATCAATCACCCGCTGAAAAACATCATAACAAGAGCGATCGGCATTGAAAAAAAGGTTGCAATTGATACTTTTGAACAGAAGTTACATAACGGCGACATCTATCTGTTATGTACTGACGGTTTGACAGATTATGTCGAAGATTTCCGGATTCAGGAGATTCTTGAGGAAAATATTGATGATTTGGAAGTTGCTATACAGAAGATGATAGAGCTTGCTAATTTCATCGCTGGTGCCGACAATATTACGATCGCGATTGTTAAAGTTCTCCAGGTTGAAAACGAGCAGAACCAGATGTGTGAAAAAAAAGTAAAAGCCAAAAATACTAAAACTGTCGCTTCAATCGATATCGGAAAGAAAAAAAAGACCGAAAAGACCACACAAAACACAACTAAGCAATTAAACCATCCTTGATGGTTTTCA
>CAYZQB010000074.1:0-10938 GCA_964480395.1 uncultured Planctomycetia bacterium | reverse complement strand
TTTGCAATATCTTCAATAGGTCAAATAACTTCTGAGTCCTACTGCCAATGCTGTAAGAAAAAGTGGGTTTACCTGTCTTTGTGAAATCCTTGGGAATACGGATATGAGCGGGATTTCCCAACTGCTAAAAAATATTAAAAAGTGATTGAAAGAACGCATTGCATATATAAAATACACTCGCTAACATTTTATCATACCAGCGAAGGAGTTTTAATATGCGTCATTCGATGACAAGATTTGTATTGATAATGATAATCTGCGCTTTCTCAATCAGCTGCAGTAAAATACCCAACAGTCCATACCCCATTGAAGAAATGAATGACTCGAATATTTATATTAGTTATGACACAGTACCGAAAACGCTTGACCCTGCGGTATCCTACAGCTCAAATGAAGCTGCTATAATCGGCTCGATGTATGAACCACCTTTTATGTACCATCCGTTCAAAAGACCATATATTCTTATTCCCGACGTTGTGCGCAATATGCCTATGCCAGAATATCGCAAGCGGGTTACAATTTGGAGCAATGTAAAACCGGTAAAACTTGGTGAATATCTAAGCTCTGAGCAGAAAAAGGTACTTGAGCAGATTCGTACTGATGTTGCTGAGAATGCGAAAACACTTTTTTCACTCAGCAGCAAAATTCCAAACGAGTTGAAATCCGTGGTTAAAAGTTTAACAAGCGTAAAAGAAGCATATTTTGTAAAACATGCGCTTAAAGACAAGAAAAACTCGCTTATGCGCAAGCAAGTCGATTTTATTTTTGACGAATACCAAAAACTTGCTGATGAGTTTTCAAAATCAGAGAAAAAAGCAACTGATGCTGAATTGAAATCCAAGACAGATACAATATACACAACACTCTACAACAATCCAATCATGAAACTTTCGATAAATGAAGGTCAGATTCTTTCGCAGGTTACTGATGAAGCGAAGAAATACTGGGATTATCTGGGTTTGGAGACTAAGATACTTAAGATTGAAGATGGCAGCATGACAAAAAACACGCTGACTCCTTACAAAGTCGTAAAAGTCGAACAAAAACAATACAACAGCAATCCTGTATATTTCGTTTCAGTGAAAACTGATGAAAAATTCGACGAAAACGTTAAATTCAGGGGTATGTCATTGAACAATGAAATTGTGCTGCTGAATTACTTCAACGATGTTGAAGAGTTGAAAAAACTCGGTTTAACTGATGAAACATTAAAGTATTTCATGGTTACAGAGCAAATGGATATTACTAAAGCAGCAGCAATTCTCGAATCAAAGAAAAAAGATGTAACTGAAAAAAAGGTTAACGAAGAAATTGATGACAACAAGGCATCCGTGGCAGAACTAGTATTTCTACATAATTCTATTCAAGCTTCATATACAAAAACCTGGACACTTGATGTTGATGAAATTGGCAATGCTGAGACTCAATGTTCATTTAAGAATTATTCGAATCTAGGAAAATTCGAGGATAAAGGTTTGGTTTTCAGTTTCTCGGTTTGGCTTCCATCAACAGAAAATGAATGCCGTGAACTCAACGATAACCGGATTGTTTATCAAGTACTTAAGGATGAACAAAAGTTAATGGTAGCGCAAAAAATAAGAAATTTACTAAATCTGCCTTATGTTTTCAACACCAGCGAAGTGCGTTCGATTTATACAATGCGAATTATGCCCGGCATCTATTATCAGCCACATCCCTGTTTCTCAAAAGATAAAAAAACAGGTGCATATCTATTCCATGAAGGTAAAAAACCTTTCATTAAAACTACGATACAGGAAGACGGTTCGAAGCTTTATTCAATTAAGCAAAGCGGTAAAGATGTTGAAATTACAGAAAAGCAGAAAACTCTGCTCGAAGGTTCACCGATTAATGCGGAAAACCTCTCGAATGTGTATGATCTTGACGCTTTTCAGAAATATTTCCCTGAATATGACCCGACAAAATCGACAAGAGAGCTTACCGCTGCTGACTATGTTTATCAGCTTAAAAGAATGCTAAATCCCCAAGCCCCGATTCAGATAGCAAATACCATCTTCAATTATTTAAATAATACTTACAATTACTACAAGCACTTGAAAAGCTTTGTACTTAATCTTCGCAAAACAAGGCGTTCTGATAAAGGTATCGCATACTCGCAGGAAGTTGACGAAGAAGAAAACCCGATTAAACTTGATTATGAAGATATGGCATACGAAGGTGCTGAGATTGTTGACCGATACACTTATAAATTCATCCTTAGTCAGCCATATCCGCAGTTTAAATATTGGCTTGCAATGCCGTTTTTTGCACCAATGCCCTGGGAAGCGGATATGTTTTTCCTTCAAGGTCCGATGCAGAAAAACACTCTGACGTTAAGCAAATTCCCGGTTGGAACGGGTGCTTACAGAATGTGGAAATATCAAAGGCAAAGCGAAATTTCATCAATCAAAAACGAAAACTTCAACAGACTTGGACCAGATAATGGCACGAAACCGCCGATTTTCCAAGAATCACCTAAAGGTTCAAATATGCTCATGGCAACAATGCCTTTAGGTGTCGCTGATGATTACTTAACCGCTGGTACAGGTATCGATAAAAACAAAAATGGCAAACTAGACGGTTCGCTGGATATCAGAGACTATTTAGTTAAAAACGATTACGCTGAGTTGCCTTTCTTCGACGAAAACAACAACGGTATTTACGACGGTATCAGATATTGGGACGATAATGAAAGGTTTGCTAGATTCGATTATGCTGAGAATTTCATCGATTTCAACGAAAATGATGCTTTTGATGAAGGCATCGACCGTAAAGTAAGTTTCGCTGAGGGCGTTTATTTCGAAGACCTGAATCTAAACGGAATTTACGAACCTGAAATAAATGAAAAGTGGTACAAATTCCCAGCAACATACCGGACAACATATCCATATGCGGGACAAAAAAACTCATGTCCGTTAAAGTACATCAATAATCTAGTTTCTATGCAGAAAAAAGCACGCGACCTTTGGATTGACAGGACAAAGAACAGAGACCAACTGCGAAAACTTGACGAAGAAATCGCAACTGAACTCATCAATGTTATGGAAGAATATAATTACACACAAGATCAGATAGGTGATGAAGCAGTGGGCATCCTTCGTGATGCAGGTAGAAGATTACCGTTTATGAAAGCGATTATCAGACGCAGGGAGAAAGAAGCAACATCGTACTGGAGCAAGTTTATCCAAGGTTACTACGAGTTAAGTGGTGTAGGAGAGGACAAATTCGATAAATTTATTGACATGTCGCCAAAGGGAGCATATTTATCCGAGAATTTGAAAAAGGAAGGGATTCAGCTTAGACGGGCGGTTCCAACTTCTATCTGGTATTTCGCCTTTAATATGCAGAATCCGACATGGGGATGGTCTGAGAATTATGAAGACGAAAAACCCGACCTGAAAAAGGCATTAATTCGACAGGCATGTTCAATTGCTCTGAATTTTGAAGAATTTAATGATACATTTACAAACGGCAGAAACATGGCGAATCACATGATTTTGCCTCCCGGCATTTACGGCTATGAAGAAGCAAAAGATCAAACATTCTTTGAAAACCTTGCCGATTTGGAATATTACTATAATGAAGATATCCTCAAAGGTGACGGTGACAAACGTTTGAAAATCAGTGAAATGACAGATGAAGAAATAGCGGAATGGAGTGAGAAATACGCCATAATTTTCAATAGATTCGCTGATTTACCCGAGCCAGAACAAGACCTTGCAAAAATGCAGAAATTTGAAAGAAATAAGGCAGCATATTTGAAACAAAATATAAATGCGGAAAATGTAGAATTCAATGATGATGACATGATTGCAGAAGTACATTTCGGCTTGAATTGGGCTGTTTATAAATGGGATAAATCATCCGACACTGTTGTTAGACGTGATTTATCTTATGCTAAAAAGCTTCTCGAAAATGCTGGTTATCCAAACGGTAAGGACAAAGCTGGAAATCAGCTTTCAATGGTTTTCCTCACCATGGGTACAACTCCAGAGTACCTTGACATCATTTCGTGGCGAAAGAGAAAGCTTAATACTATTGGTGTTGACATGAATGTAACAGCAGTTGAATACAACAAGTTCCAGGAGATTGCGTTGAGTGGCGGATACCAATGCCTCGAATGGGGCTGGAATGCCGATTATCCCGACCCTGAAAACTTCTTTTTCTTGTTATATGGACCAGGTGCAAAATGTGCAAGTTCAAGTTTGAAAAAGTTGAGTCAGGGTGGAGGAGAAAATGCAGCCAACTATTGGAATGATGAATTCGACAAACTGTTTAAGCAAATGTCAACAATGTCTGATACACCTGAGCGGCTTCGCATTATCCGCAAGATGAACCAGATGCTGAGACGTGATATACCCTGGATATATAGTAATTTAAATGTCAGCTACGTTTTATTCCATAAATGGTATCAAAATTCAAAAACGAATTTGATGGGCAATAACAGCTATTGGTTCAGACGTATTGATGCTGACGTTCGTGCAGAATACCGGCTTGAGAGAAACAAACCATTATGGTGGCCTGTAATAATTTTCTTTGCTTTGTTGATTGTCATTCTAATTCCTGGGATTATTGCCAGAGCCAGACGTGAATCAAAGCAAACCGGGAAGATTGATACATAATTTCCAGTTCAGACAGAATTTAACAATTAAAAATAGATAGGCATGGAGGATTTTAATGATTCAGTACATAATACGAAGAAGTTTATATGCGATTCCGATTATTATCGGTATCAACTTGCTCGTGTTTTTCCTCTTCTTCTTCGTTTACAGCCCGGATAAAATCGCTAAACGGCACCTTGGTCAAAAAGCACATTCACAAGAGCAGATCGAGGACTGGAAAAGAGAGCATAATTATCATCTGCCATTGATATATCACAATGGATACGATTCAATTACTTTCATCGAGAATAGAATCGATTCGCGTAATGGAGTGTTAGTCAGTAGCGATTACATCACACCTGGAAATTATTTTATCGATATTGAAGTGCAGAAAGGCAAAACTTCGCCTTGCTTACTCCTTATCGAACGCGTCGATCCGAGTATTGTGGAAGGTGACAAATCGAGAAATATTGCATATACTCAAAAAATAAACGAACTTTCAAATAATGTTAATCTTAAAGAATCTGATTTGACAAAGATTGATAGATCAAAGGATTTGAAATATGGTTCGAAATATCTTATCGACCTTCAATCAGGTGATAAACTTAGATTCAAACTATCAGAAGTATTCGAAAAGGGCAAAGGGCTAATCGCATATCTCACAGCGATAAAATCACCCAAAGGTGGTGAACGTGGGAATGCAAAAGTCAAACTAAAACTTTCGAAACTTCAAATCGATTATGTCAAAGCAGGTGAATTTGCGTCAATTGGAATGGTTGGAGGACAAAGCGGAAAAAATACAGTTGCATTCATCGATCAAACTGAGTCGAAAGAATATTATGTTGAATTTGATTCTAAAACTAAAGGTCCAGATGATTTTTACTTCATGATAGCCAAATCATCTGAAGAACAAATCAAGAAATACACAGAAACAAAAGGTAAAATCAATGATTCATGGATTCATGAATATAATCAAAAAGTCGAAACAGCAATCGAATTTAGTGAAATTAAGGATAACACACCTATTATTAACCAGCTTTACCACGTTACCCTTGATAATAAACAACTGAATGCATATAAAAGACTTAAACTTTCGAAAAAAGACGTTCAGGACACATCGCTTGCTGTATTCTCTCAAATCACTGACAACACAACATATGAAGAAGAACTCAAAATAACATTAAGTAAAGCACAAACAATGGAATTCGTCGGACATATTCAGCAGACGATTCTTTTCCAAAAAGGTCTTCAGCTCTTGTGGTTCAATTTCGGTAAATCCGACACAGACAAGATTCCAATTGGATACCAGATAAAACAAAGAATGTGGCCTTCACTATCGCTGACAATTCCGATGTTTATCCTAGGTTTACTCGTCTGTATCACGATTTCGATGATTGTGGCGTTTTATCGCGGTTCATATATCGATATTACAGCAACTGTGTTATGTGTTTTTGGAATGTCCATATCTTCGCTGTTTTACATTATTCTCGGTCAGATTTTTTTCGCTGAATGGCTGAAAATATTCCCTGTTTCAGGCTATGACTCAAGCTTCTTTGAAATCTGGCGTTTTGTTGCCATGCCTGTTATTATCGGTGTTATCATGGGTATGGGTGGCAGTATCAGGTTTTACAGAACATTGTTCCTTGAGGAAATCGGCAGAGACTATATTAGAACTGCAAGAGCAAAAGGATTATCGGAAGCTAAGGTTCTGTTCAAGCATGGACTGAAAAACACGATGATACCGATTCTAACGTCGGTCGTTATGACGATACCGTTTCTATTCATGGGTTCTTTCTTGTTTGAAACGTTTTTCTCGATTCCAGGACTCGGCTCGTTCACAATCGAAGCAATATTGAGCAACGATTTTTCGGTTGTTCGCTCAATGGTTTATATATCTTCGCTTTTGTACATAGTCGGATTAATTCTGACTGATATTTCATACGTTATTGTTGACCCAAGAATTAAGTTCTCGTAGGCAGGTAAGCAACGGTTTTCTTTAATTCTGAATGAAAACAATGCTCAAAAGTCATGCATTCGAGAAGGATAGGAAAAAAAGCCATCAAGGAGGAAATAAATGGATTTCGGACTAACAGTCGCAATGAGATTTTATCTTTGGCCCTTTTGGCATCAATTCTCATTGATAATATATCTGCTCATTGCAATTATCTTCACTATTGCTGCAATGAAAAAAGCATCAGCAATGAGAAAAAGACGGAAGATTTTCGAGAAACTCGAACTTTCCATGCTGCAAGAGCGTAAAGACGACGCTGCAACTTCTGAACAGGTACTTAACTACGAGGAAACGCTTCAGAATCAGCTATCAAAACAGGGGATAAAACTTGAGGGTAAACCTGCAATTTCTAGATTTCTCATCTGGCAGTCTATTATTCTAATGATTTTGATGAACATAGTTAATATTTGGTTCGGAATCAATCAAGCGACATCAGAATTGAAAAAGGAGCTTGCGCCAGAGCAGAAACGCTCAGCATTGCAGCAGTATGGTGTGGAATTCGACGAAGACAAAGACGTTGAAATCCCGTTTATAGATTATATTGGCAAAATATGGGCAACCGCTCATGTTCAGAATGTATGGGTTTTCGATATAATTTTCATTCTAATAGTATTATTTGCTGCCGCTAGTGGAAAGGAATATTGGCGTGAAGCATGGCGACTTGTGAAATTGAGGAAGCTGGGTATAATCGCATTCTACATATTCATGCTATATATCACTGCTGCTATTCTCGATTCAATCGCCTGGAGAGATCTAAAAGCAGATGATTTCGGGAATATCAAACTTGTAGGAACAGGTGAAACTAAGGCAGTGAAAGACTCACAGGGAAATGTAATAAGACCTGAAGCAAATCAGGATATTGAAAAACTACCGAAATATATGCAAACAATGATAGGTGATCCGATTCTCGAAAAAGAAAAGAGAAGTCTGCTTGACCGAATTTTCTGGTTCTGGAGCAAAGAAGACGAGCATGAACAGGGATATTCCGAACCGTTTGCTAGATATACACTCAATAAAATGAGTATAAATGACTTCAGACACAGTTTATTCATTGATGTTCCGGTAAAATCTCCTGATATCAAGATTTCACTCAATAGCATCAATGCTGACCCAAATATTGATATCGATATATTTCTGCGATGGGGTAAACCAGTTGTTATCAATCATGGTTACAAACCTATTAAAGGAAAATTCGTCAAAGCACCCTGGGATATAGTTGACGAGAAGAATAAATTCTACAAACCCAAGAATGAAGACAGAATACTAGCAAGATGGTGGGATAATATTTATAAGGAATCGGTAATCTGTGATATTTCCGATGATGGCGAGGGAAGCTTTACTTCAATCAACGTTACTCAAGTGATGATTGATGAATATATGAAATCCTTCAAATCGGTTGAAGAAAACAAGAATAAGACATACGCCAGGTTGTACATCTGTCTTGTAGCATGGAACAGCGCAACAGGTCAGCCGGCTATTCTCGATTTAGGAAAATTAAAGGGCAAAGAAGATTCAGGATTAATTGCAACTAATTTCAGTGGACAATTAAAGTTCGATTTTGCTAAGGATTTTGCGGCATTAAGCAAGACCGAACGCGATAAAACCGGTTCAACCCATTTAAAACCGGGACAAAACGCGCAGATAGTATTTCCACATAAAATTCGTGAAAATATGCCTGTAAACAGATACCACATTTTGGGAACATCCAAAGTCGGTCGTGACACACTCTTTGAATCGATGAAGGGTATTAGGACAGGAATCATCATTGGTATGGTAACAACGATGATTGCAATACCGTTCGCGCTGTTATTCGGTATTGTTGCAGGATATTTCGGCGGATGGATTGACGATATTATTGTTTACATTTATTCCGTACTCGGTAACATCCCCTCGATTCTGCTGATTGCTGCTTTTGTCATGTTATTCGAAAAAGGCATATTCCAGCTTTGTTTAATCATGGGTATAACGTCGTGGGTCGGATTATGCCGATTATTACGTGGTGAAACGTATAAGCTGCGTGAGATGGAATATGTCCAGGCAGCGGAGGCGTTTGGGGTATCGAAATATAAGATAATTCTGCGACATCTGACACCGAATGTTCTGCATATTGTTATGATCTCAGCGATTCTGCGTTTCTCAGGGCTTGTTATGGCAGAGGTTATGTTGACATACCTGCAGATTGGTGTCGGCAAAGGCTCCTGGGGTAAGATGATAGTTCTTTCAAGACAGGAACTTGCGCGAGATCCTGCGGTTTGGTGGCCTATGACAGCAGCATTTATTTTGATGTTGATTCTTATCCTTGCTGCGAACCTTTTCGGTGATGCAGTACGAGATGCTCTTGATCCGAGATTGAGAACGCAGTAAATAATTGTTTGGAATCCTTGTTATGAAAATTAATAGGGATTTTTCAATAAATGATGTAATGATTGCAACAATTGAAAGTTTTTGTACATAACACTTGGATAAAAATTAAACTAAGTGAATAAAACATAAAATTGGTTTATTAAGTTAGTATCAGTGAATGATTTTTGTTTGGAGGAACACATGAATAAATACTTAAAAAGCAGCATCCTTTTGCTTGTGGTGATAAGTTTCATTGCAATGCCATTACTTGCTGACGACTTCGCAGACCTGAAAAAGAAAATCGAAAAAGAGTTGAAAAATGAGAGCTCATCTAGTTTTGATAAAGCTAATCTGGTTCGCAAGCTTTCAACGTATTCATCTGCGGAAACTGTTGAGTTCTGCTACAAAATCTTGAAATTCAAAGATAGTAACGCGAAAAAAATCGAAAAGGAAATGGATAGAGTTAGAGTTGAAATCGCAGAACTGCAGAAAGAGCTTAATGAATTAAATCAGGCTTTCAGAGGAACTCAAGAGGAAATCGACAGAAGAATGAAAATGCGACAAGATTGCATGGACAAAATCAGGAAAAAGAATGCTGAACTACTAAAGTTCGAAGATAAGCTTAACTCGATGTCAGTTGCGAAAACAGCAGTTATCTTTGTTTTGTCAAAAATGGATACAAAAGATGCACAAATGGCAATGCTTGAGGGCTTGGATGACAAGGATTGGCGCGTTCTCTATTCAACAATCGAAGCATTCGGCAAGCAAAAATTTGAACGAGCATTCACTAAAATCGCTCAGCATTATCCGGTTGATGGGAAACCTCATAAAAGCGATATCGTAAGAACTGCGGTTATTAAGGCACTCAGGGAGATTAATCAGGAAAAATCACTTGAAATCCTCATTGTCGCACTTCAAGATAAAAATATCATCATCAGAACAGAGGCAGCACTTGGTCTCGGTCAGATCGGCACTAAAGAGTGTATTATGCCTTTGATTGACCTGCTTGAAAAGGAATCCGGTCGGTTGAAGTGGGATATTGTAACGATGCTTACTAATCTCACAGGTAAAAACTATGGCGATAATGTTGAACAATGGCGTTCTTGGTGGCATGCAAATAAAAACAAAGCTGAATTGAATAAAGTCGATGATGTTCTTAAAAAGACTGACCGCGGCGAAGGTTCGCATAAAACGGGTGCTAGTTTTTATGGTGTCGAAATCGAATCAGACCATCCGATATTTATTATTGACCAGTCGGGGTCGATGCAGTCGGCAGCAGATTGGAATGTTGCATTAAAACAAATCGAGCAGTGGAAAAAAGCGAATCCCGGAAAAGATGCGATTCCGCCTATTCCACCACCAGCCGGTAACATGTCGAAGTGGGAAGTTCTGCAATATGAATTAGAACGAGTGATTATGAAACTCGATTCACGCAAAGCAGATTTCAACATTGTCTGGTATTCCACTAACGTTGAGGTTTATAACAAAACTGAGATGGTCAAAGCATCAGCAAAAGAAAAAGATAAAGCTGCTAAAGAAATTGCCAGCAGAAAAGCAGACGGCTTTACGAATATTTATGATGCTCTTGAAACCGCTTTCATGCTTGCTTCAGGAAGAACGAAAAAAGGTGAGTCGGAATGGACAGGCAAAGGCGATGCTGAGATACATGCTGACACTTTCTTTTTTATGACTGACGGCTCTCCTGATGATGGTGATCATTCTGCAGTAAGTCCTAAGGAAGACGTAAACCAGATACTTGCGAAAGTTAAGGAATGGAATAAAGGTTTGAATATCAAGATTCATTCAATCGGTGTTGGACTTTGCCATGTGGCATTTCTTAAAGCACTTGCTGAGGAAAATGACGGCACATTCACATTACACAAGACAGAACCTAAAAAGGACAAGAAATAATACTGAATTGATATAAAATCAGAAGCCCGTGCATCTTTGTACGGGTTTTTTTAT
>CAYZQB010000073.1:0-14652 GCA_964480395.1 uncultured Planctomycetia bacterium | reverse complement strand
TTATTTTGGTGGGTAGGGTGTGAATTTTTCGCCGAAGGTTTGCTGCATATGCTCATTATATCTATCAATGTACGATGGTGCATCTCGGTCGACAAATTTCCCGCAAATTATCTGCTTCTGGTATTCAATTGTTAGGTCATCAAGGTTTGCCTTATGATCGACTTTTGAATTACTTTTGTAAAATTTCATCAGGTCGAGACCTTCGCCAAGCTTGTTTTTACGAGCATACAGCGTTGTACACGGGCTGATAACTTCAATCAGCGAAAACCCTTGCTTTTGCACCGCTTCCTGTATAGATTTCGTAAGCTGACGTACGTGAAACGCAGTCCAACGCGCAACAAAACTCGCGCCGGCAGCTTCCAACAACTTCGGTATATTGAAAACCGGGTCATAATTCCCAAACGGCATCGTGCTGGCTTTCGCTCCACGAGGAGTCGTCGGCGCAACCTGACCGCCTGTCATGCCATAAATCAAATTGTCATTCAGAATCACAGTAATATTTACGTTGCGACGTGCTGCATGAATCAGATGATTCCCGCCAATCGCCGTTAAATCACCATCACCAGCAATCACAACAACCTGCAGCTCAGGATTCGCAAGTTTTAAGCCCGTAGCGAAAGGAATTGCGCGTCCGTGAGTTGTGTGAAAACTGTCAAAATTGAGATAACCAGCGATTCTACCCGTGCACCCGATCCCGCTGACAACAACCATTTTATCCCGGTCAATATCAAGCTTTTTCACACCTGCAATAAAACACGACGCCAATGTCCCGATGCCGCAGCCCGGACACCAAATATGAGGGATGCGACCCATGCGCAGATAATCCACTGCTGGATGCGAGATTGGAACTTCGCCGATAACATGACCCTGCTCGTTGACAAAAAGTTCTTTTCTCTCAGAATCTGACTCTTCTCTGCGTTTATCTATGTTTGTCACTGAAGCACCTCCTCGATTTTCTCAACAATATCCGTCGGATTATGCACTGTTCCACCAGCATGTCCCGCAAGAATGCATTTCGCATCACTTTTTACAACGCGTTCAAGCTCAAGAAACACCTGCCCGAGATTATTCTCAACCATCACAAATCCTTTTACATGTTTGGCAATTTCGCGGATACGTCTTTCAGGAAATGGCCAAACTGTAATAAGACGTAAATGTCCGACCTTCAAGTTTTTGTCTTGTGCAAGTCTCCGAGCACCGTTAGCAACACGCGATGAGATGCCATAGGAAATCAGCACAACGTCTGCATCTTCGATGTTAGTTTCCTTGACAATGATAATATCATCTGCATTCTGCTTGATTTTGTTTACAAGTCGCGGAATCAGCTCTGCCTGCGTTTGTTCAGACATCACTGGATATCCACATTCATCATGAGTCAAACCTGTTGAATGAATATTATATCCTTTGCCAATCTGGCACATCGGCGGAACAAGGTTTTTGTCGGGTTTGTAGGGTTTATACTCAGCAGGTGGAAGTTTTGTCATTGGACGCTCAATAAGATCAATCTCTGAAGCATCCGGAATAATCACCTTCTCAGTCATATGCCCGACGCATTCGTCCATCATGAATAAAACCGGTGTTCGGTATTTTTCAGCGAGATTGAATGCTGTGATAGTCAAATCGTATGCTTCCTGCGGAGAATCGGGTGCCAATGCGATAATTTCATAATCACCATGCGAACCCCACCGTGCTTGCATCATATCTGCTTGTCCAACCATTGTCGGAAGCCCCGTTGAAGGTCCTCCGCGCTGAACATTGACCAGAACGCATGGCACTTCCATCATGATGCCCAGACCTAAATTCTCCATCATAAGTGAAAATCCAGGACCGGAAGTTACTGTCATCGATTTCTTACCAGCCCATGAACCACCTAAAATTGCTGCCATGGATGCCAACTCGTCTTCCATCTGAATAAAAATTCCACCCACAAGTGGAAATCTTGATGCAATTCGTTCAGCAATCTCTGTTGAGGGTGTGATTGGATAACCCGCGAAAAAACCGCATCCTGCACTAATTGCTCCCTCAGCACAAGCGTGATCGCCATCGAGATAATGAATACCGCTCAGAACTCCTTTTGGGTCTGCTTTCATATTTTTTCTTTAATAATTAGTTGAGTTTATTTGCAAAATGTCTGTGAATATTTTCGTAAATTAATGAGTTGCAACCTTGACTTTCCTGGTGTCTTCTCCGTTTTTACATGCTGCTTCAAGGTCATCTCCGTTTACTGAATATATTGCGAATTCGGGGCAAAGCAGTTCACAGAGTTTACAATTTATACATGCAGTTTGTTTATCTTTCGCAATAATCGGTGTATGATATCCTTTTGCGTTGAAATCATTTGAAAATTCGAGCACTTTTTTTGGGCAGAAAGTTACGCAGAATCCGCATCCTTTGCATTGATCTGCAATGATTAAAACTTGATTGATGATTGATGATTCGGCTTCAGCATTGAAAGGCTTACGCCAGTAAAACATGGTGTTTCCTCATATGATTTTGATGTAAAACGTAGTTTTCGTCTAATCTGCCAGTAATTTATCCGTTAAGACTTTGATGGCAATGATAAAAAAAGTAATAAATGTGCTTTTTTTCAAATATTTGCGTTATTTTACAAATCGGTTATAAAATTAGATTTTTAAAAAATTAATGAAGAAATTTTCTGGAATTTGGATTTAAACTATGAAATTCAATCTGTTTAAGACCAATAAATTTCCTCTTTTTCGTAAGATTGGGCATCCAATTAAATCGAGATGGGCTAATCGAGGAATCTTTATATTTCTCGGTGTAGGAGTAACAACTGCGTTAAACCTTTGGTGGCGATTTCCAGCATATGCCCTGAAATACAACGGTGGTGCGTTTCTTATCGCTTACATGGTTGCAATTGTGTTTACTGTATTACCACTGTTGATTTATGAATCAGCAATGGGTCAGAGAAGTCAACGAGCAATGATTCGCACTTTGCAACAAATGAATAAAAAAAATACATGGTTTGGTTACTGGATTCTAGTTCTTTCGTGCATTGTTACACTTTACATGATGGTTGTCTTTTGCTGGTCAATCCTTTTCACAGGTGAATCACTTCAATCGCTTTTTACTGTTTCGAAAGAATTACCATGGGCAAAGGATTCTGCTAGTTTCATGATGTCGATGTGCTTCCAGAATGGTTCTCAGACGTGGAGTCTGCCTTCTTGGGGAGTAATGTACTTTCTAGCGTTTTTCTGGATAGTTATACCAGGATTTGTTGTTCGTGGAGGTCATTCAATTGGTGCAATTCTGAAGCCTGTGTTTTTTATAGGTTTACTGTTATTGTTAGTTGTAGTGTTTAGGTTTTTAGGATTCAGTATATTCGGTTTTGAAGGTGGTGCTTTCGGATTATCATGGGCGTTACATCCTGATTTATCTCAACTTGGAAATTTTACGCTTTGGATTGACGCTTTTACATTAGCGATATTCGGCGCAGGTTTGGGACTTGGTTTGCATGTTGCTTCAGCATCGCTATTACCTCGTGAAAACGATATTGCGAACAATTTGCTGTTTATCGTAATCACATCATTTTTCCTGCTATTCCTGATGTTTCTCGCCACTGCAAGCATACTCGGTGGTCAAGCACTTCAAGACGGAAGGACGCTAAACAATGTTGCGGAGCATTTTCGTGATGTTCAACCAGAAGGAATCGGAACATTTCTTCTGGTGTTACCGAGAGCAATAAGCGATGTTTTACCTGATTCGACTACTGGAAAAGCATTAATCAGTTTCTCATTATTCGGATCATTCGCGTGTTTTACAATGATCTTTATCACAATGCTGATTAATTCGATACAGAGTATTCTGCGTGAAATGAAAGGTTGGGGAAAACGAGACACAGCAATATTCATCGGTTTTTTCGGGTTTATTCTTACATTTGCTCTATCGGGTATCACAAACTGGCATTGGATTGACGATATTGATATGTTAGTACTCGGTATCGGCGTAATTTTTGCAGTTCTCGTTCAGTGCTTCGTCCCAGGATGGCTCATTGGTACAAACGACTTGCGCAATTATATTAATGAACATTCCGAGATAAAAACCGGATTTATTTGGGAACTGATATTGAAGGTTTTCTTGCCGATTTCGCTGACAATAATACTTGTTTACAATTTCCTGAATATTCGTTTTAACTGTTTTTTCATTTCAAATAATTGGATTCATCGTGGTATCATTTTAACGTTCGTATCGTTTATGCTGATTCTGTCTATTATATTATCGAAAAACAGACGAATTAAGAAAGGGCTTGGCAATGCTAAACAAGCCGACTGAAGAACTGAACAAAAGAATAAGTGATAAAATCGAGATGATAACTCAAGCACTTGAGGATAATCTGCCAAAAGCACCACTTGAGATTATGATAATTGAGGAAGCATTGAGTTATTCATTGTTTGCAGGGGGTAAGCGAGTTAGACCTCTTCTGTTAGTATTGTGCGGTGAGTTGTGCGGCGCAAAAAAGGAGCAGTTGTTGTCCTCAGCATGTGCTGTAGAATTTATACATACATATTCGTTGATTCATGACGATTTACCCGTGATTGACAATGATGATTTACGTCGCGGGAAGCCGACTTCACACAAGGTTTTTGGAGATGCAATTGCTGTTCTGGCGGGTGATGCGTTTCTTACTCATGCTTTCGGATTGTTGACGATGTATAAGAATGATCTAACGAACAAGCTCCTTGCCTTGTTGATTGAGGGTGCTGGTATAAACGGGATGCTTGGCGGACAGGTTGCAGACATTATTGCCGAGAAGGAAAAGCCGACCAGGGATAAACTTGATTTCATACATGAACGTAAAACTGGTGCGCTGATTAAGACTGCTGTTCTAATGGGTGGTGCAGTTGCTGGTGCCAACGATGTGATAATGAAGCATCTTGAGGTTTACAGCATGAAAACTGGACTTGCATTCCAGGTTATCGACGACATTCTTGATGAAATCGGTGATGAGAAAAAACTAGGCAAAAAGGTTGGCAAGGATAAGGGGAAGAACAAATGTACGTATCCTGCGGTTTACGGTATTGATAAATCCAAGGAAATCGCAAGTGAGTTGACTGAAAGTGCAAGTGCTGAACTTAAGATTATTCGCGATTTAGTGCTGAAAACCCATTTAGGTAAAACTGATATTATTAACAATGCCTATGAAGATTTGACAATATTAACGAATTTCATCCTGCAACGAATTTATTAGGGCATAAGGGATTCAATGTGAGCAGGCACACTTTTAAAGTTCGTATCATGGTAAATGCTTACGGAATTTTGAATTGAAACAAAAGTGCTCCGAGTTGCGATACCCGGAGCATTTTTACTTTATAAAACTTTGTGAAACATTATGCTTCTGCAGATTCCACTTCATCAGCAGGTTTCTTTTTAAGCAACATGCTGAAACCAACGCCAACGACAACAATTCCAACGAGAATAACAATCGGCACCCACATATTCTGTTTTGTGAACGCATTTTGCCACCACTCACGGACTTGGTCGCCGTATTTAGCGGTAAGACCTGCAAAAACAACCGAAACCATTGACATAAGCTTGATGAGAATATTCAGCGAAGGACCACTTGTATCCTTGAATGGGTCGCCAACTGTGTCGCCAACAACGCCAGCTTTATGATTGTCTGAGCTTTTCCCGTCGCATATCATTGTCGGGCGGTTTTCCCATTCCTGCTCTGCATATTTCATGAACAATTCTGGGTTATTCCATATTTCACCGAGTTTAACACTATTCTTTTCGTCGATGATTCTTTCTGGATTTGAATTGCGGAAACGTTCGCGGAAGTTTGTACCGAGAAGTTTTTCTGCTTTTGCGACTTTTGCTTTTGCTTCTGGTTCATTGCTCCATAAATCAGCAGCGGTGAGTTTTTCGCGCATTTCAATCCATTTTTTCGCGTTATCCCATGCGCCACCGGCGTTTGCCATGAAGATAGCAAGCACAAAACCAGCGGTCAAGCCACCGGCAAGCAATCCAACAACTGCTGCTGTCCCAAATAAAACACCAACAAGCACAGGAACGATGACCGCCATGAGTGATGGCAAAATCATTTCTCTCTGCGCGCCTGCAGTTGCAATTCGGACACAGCTTGCATAATCGGGTCTGCGCTTACGGTTTTCTTCGGTATCAATGCCCGGGTCATATTTCATGATTCCAGGAATTGTGCGGAATTGACGACGAACTTCTGCTATCATCTTGCCAGCAGCGCGTCCGACCGCTTTCATCGTCATGGCACAGAATGCGAATGCTAGCATAGATCCCATAAACAAGCCGATGAGTACAACCGGATTCATAATTGAAATATCATAATAATCCATGAAATCGCTGATTTGTGCGGTTGCTGTCGAAATTTCTTTTCCAGCAACTTCAATTGTTATCTGACCAGCACGAATCAGACCGATTCTGATTTCTTCGAGATAAGCAGCGATAAGAGCCATTGCAGTTAATGCTGCAGAACCGATTGCAAAGCCCTTACCAGTTGCTGCGGTTGTATTTCCAAGTGAGTCAAGCGCATCAGTTCTTTCGCGCACAGTATGCTCAAGACCGCTCATTTCTGCGTTTCCGCCGGCATTGTCAGCGATTGGTCCGTAAGCATCTGTTGCCAGGGTGTAACCGAGTGTTGAAAGCATACCGACTGCCGCAATGCCCACGCCGTAAAGTCCTATTGCTGCGTGTTCGAAACCACCAGCAAAGCCGAATGCAAGAATAATCGCGCCTGCGATAGTTACCACAGGCCAGATTGTTGACCACATGCCAGTTGCGATACCATCGATAATCACAGTTGCTGGACCGAATTCAGTTTGCTTACTAATACCTTGTGTTGGTTTGAAGTCGTATGAAGTGTAATATTCCGTCCTGTTACCAATCCAGACACCTGCGAACAAGCCGACGATAACGGACATCGAAATACCCATATAATTTCCATCGAATAGGAAATATGTAACCGCAACAGTTGCAATTGCGATTAGAACAGATGTAATCCAGATGGGCATGCCAAGCGCACGTAAAAGCTGCTTGAATGTTGCGCCTTCCTTCGTTTTAACCATAAATATGCCAAGAATTGAGATGATAATCCCAACACCTGCCATAATCATCGGAAGTGCGAGTAATCTTGTCTGCCATGCGAGTTTAAGCTCTAAACCAGCCAAACTGCCGATTTTAGGAAGATCAATATCAGCGTTGAAAAATGCTGCAATTGCTGCAACACCAAGTGCTGCAGTCGCAAGGATTGAACCGCAGTATGATTCATAAAGGTCTGCACCCATCCCAGCGACGTCGCCAACGTTGTCACCAACATTATCTGCAATTGTCGCAGGATTTCTCGGGTCGTCCTCAGGAATACCAGCTTCGACCTTACCCACAAGGTCTCCGCCGACATCGGCAGATTTCGTGTAAATTCCACCACCAACACGAGCAAACAACGCCTGAGAAGATGCTCCCATACCAAAGCAAAGCATTACAACGGTGATTTCTTCAAGATGCATATCACCAAGGACACCGAATTTCAGAAGAAGGAACCAACCGCTGATGTCAATCAAGCCGAATCCAACAACGACCATACCCATAACAGCACCGGCACGGAAAGCTATCTTAAGACCGGCATTAAGTCCGTTTTTCTTATCAATGCAAGCGTTTGCTGTTCTTGCGGATGCATATGTTGCTGTACGCATGCCAAAGTAACCGCAAAGCGCTGAGAAGAAACCTCCTGTAAGGAATGCAAAAGGTACGATTTTATGCTGTGAACCGTCCACAAATGCAAGATATGCAAGCAGACCTGCAACGATGATGAAGAAGATTGCTAAAACCTTGTATTGCTGTTTCAGATATGCCATTGCACCTTCGCGCACATCTTTCGCAATACCTTTCATAACATCGCTGCCTTCAGATGATTTCATCATAGATTTGAAGAAAAATATCGCGAATCCAAGTGCCAGAACTGATGCAAAAGGTGCAATCCACCAAATAATCGGTAATTTTGCATCAGTTGCGGTCAATTCTGTACTAGCGTCTCTAGCTGCATCAATAGTAGCACTTGCATCAGCTGCAAAAGCTGCTGTGCTAAGGAAAACTAAGAGAATAATTGTTGCAAACAATGGTATTTTCAATCCTGATCTCATTGATATATACTCCCTTCAAGCTTGTACAACGATTGAAACTTGTTAAATCACACGAATTATTGATAATATATTCACGAATTAAAATAACAAGATTTTTTTTCTATACTGAATGTTAATATCCTCGTTCTAAACACCTCTCATACGGCATACGTTTGTTCTTCTATGAAGTAAAGAATGCATAATTTATCTTTCTGGATTCCTGCTTTCGCTGGAATGATAGGAACTTCATTTCATCAACACAATGATGATTCTCATTGTTGTTAGTGAACAATAACAAGCCAGCAAGGCTGGTTAGCGGAGTTCTTTTTTGAGTTCGGGGACGTTGCTGAGGATATCGCTGATGATATCATCTCGAGTAATCCCCTTTGCTTCACCCTCGAAATTCAGGATAATTCTATGTCTGAGAGCGGGAAAACTCATGGCTCGGATATCATCAGCAGAAACATTGAGCCGACCTTTGACGAGAGCTCGCACCTTACTCGCAAGGATAATCGCCTGTCCACCTCTCGGACTCGCGCCATAACGCACATTCTTCTTAACAACCTCCACTTTCTTGGATTCATCACTTTCTGGAGCAGTTGCCTTGATAATTCTTGCTGCATAATCTACTAAAGCGTTGGCAATTGGCACCTGTCTGGCAAATTTATTCATTTTAATGATTTCTTTGCCTTCAATAATAGATTTCGCTGAAGTTTCAACAGCTTGTGTTGTACGCTTAAAAATCTCCACCAGCGGTGATAATTCTGGTGATTCTACGTTGAGTTTGAAGAAGAATCTGTCAAGCTGGGCTTCCGGCAGAGGATATGTACCTTCCATTTCGATAGGATTCTGTGTTGCAAGAACAAAAAACGGCTTCGGAAGTTCATAATTCTTACCAGCGACTGTAACAGTTCCCTCCTGCATGGCTTCGAGCAGGGCTGATTGAGTTCTGGGTGTTGCGCGGTTAATTTCATCAGCGAGAATAATGTTGCCAAACACTGGTCCTTTCTGAAATTCGAAGTATCTGCGTCCGGATTCTTCTTCCATTACAATGTTTGTGCCTGTGATATCTGCGGGCATAAGATCAGGCGTAAATTGTATGCGTGAGAACTTTTGTTTGACAACATCAGCAAGAGTTCGTACAAGCAGGGTCTTACCGAGTCCGGGAACTCCTTCGAGCAGCACATGACCACCAGCAATAAATGCAATAAGAGCTTGCGCGATAATCTCATCATACCCAACGATGACTTTCTGAATTTCAGACTTAACATTGTTGAATATGTCCATGAAGGACTTTGCAGCATGTTCGATGTCGTTTTCAAGGGATAATTCGTTTTTACCTTTAATAGCTTCTTCGTTGTCACCAATTAGCATTGTGTTCCCTTAACTAATTCCTTAGAATGCAGATTACTAGTCTTTGTCTTTTTCGATGTTTAGTTTCGCTTGCTTATCGCTTTCAAGCTTTCTGAACCTTTTACTGTCCAATCGTGCTTCATCTTTCTTACCAAGTCTTTTATAAACTTCACTTCTGAGTTTGAAAACTTCAATATTATCCGGATCGATTTGAATAATCCGCGTTAATTCTTCTTCGGCTTCTTCCCATCCCTTGAGCTTAATAAATACTTGTGCACGAAGTAATATAACTTGGATGTCTCGAGGTCTTTTATCGAATACAATGGTCAAGTCTTTCAGAGCTTCGTCATATTTATCTAAATTGAAATAGCATTCACCTCTTTCACTAATTACATCGATATTGTCGGGATCAGCTTCGTGAATTTTGGTGAGATACTGAATAGCTTTCTCATAATCTTCATTCTGTACAAGAATTTTCGAACTGAGAATATACGGATCGATCTTATCGGGATTAATATTAATCGCTGCTTCAAAATCTTCAAGTGCTTTATCCATTACCTGCATTTCCTGCCAAATTAATCCACGGTTCAGATATGCACTCTGAGATTCAGGATCATATTTCAGAATTGATGAGTAAGATTTGATTGCGTTTTCCCAGTCATTAATTGCGACGAACACTTTTCCAAGCTTCTTAAAAACCTTTGAGAGTGCTTTCTCTTTGTTAGGCATTTCCTTTTGACGTAAAATCTGCACAACACGTGAAAGATCCGCTATCTGATTGTCATATTCATTTCGATCGCCATAAATGCTGGATCGTAGGAAATATGCTTCGTCATAATCAGGATAAATTTCAATTGCTTGTGAACACAGCTCAATTATCTTATCGCCTTGAGTACTGGGTTGAACCGACGCCTTCTTGAACAGTGCAAATGCATCTTTGAACTGCTCCATTTCTTTTGCACGCATTTCTTCGAGTGCCTGCTTTTCTGCGGCAAGTCGCTCAGCTGCTGCTTTTTCATTCTCAATCTTTTCACGTGCAGCTTTTTCCTGCTCAGCAAGATCCAATCTCAGTTTTTCCTGCTCACGGTGTTCCCGTTCAAGCTGCTCAAGTTCAAGTTGTTTCTTATCCATCTTCATTTTTGAGGCTTTTTCAAAACCGTTAAGTGCAGCTTGATGCATCAATTCAGCAATTTTTTGTTTATCATTATTATCATCAGAAATCGATGGTGCTTCGACCTCGGGTGTTTCAGTTTCTGGTACCTCAACATATACGGCTTGTTCTTTCAATTTCAATTCAGCTTCAAGTTTTTTCTTTGCTGTTTTTCTGGCAGCAGCTCTTCTGGCAGCGCGTTTTGCGAGTGACATTCCTGCGAATTCGAAATTGTCAACTTCTTCAGTATTAGGTTCAACTTTCTTGCTTTGCTGAATATAAGTTTGGAGTTTGTTTTTTAATGCTGATTTATCCTGATTTGTAAGAGATCGTGTATGAAACTGAACAACAACATCGTCTTTTTTCAATTTCTTGTTGAATTTTGAGGGTGAATTATCGGGAAGATTATCTGAGTGAATTTTTACTATTTCTTCATCTTCAGCATCTTCAGCATCTTTCAATGGTTTGAATCTTTGCCATTCATCGTCAAGAAACGATAATTCCAAATCGGAGATAATTTTCCGTTGTTTGTCCGTCAAATCTTCATTTAGATAAAGCTGATTGACAATATCATTAAAAACTTGCCAGTTTTCCTGGTTGCCAGCACGTCTTGCAGTCTTAATTAATGTACCGAATTTATTGATTTCCACTTCGATATCCTCCGAGTAAGCCAATTCATTATTATAACAATATTAAGGTTTATATTATATTTCATTATTTTATGTTGTTAAATTATCTATAACATTATATTGAAAATATTTACTTTTTTCTTCTCACATGCTGGTAATAACGAACTTATTATCAAACCGATGAATTAATTGAATAAAATCACATATTTTTACATTCTAAAATCTGATCTTAATAAGCAAAATGAATACTTCGTTGAAATTCTTTCAAATTCTTATTAATTGTACATGTTTTTGTTGCTTAAAATGCGCAAACTGTTAGACTTTTCGGGATGTTCAAAGGATTCTGATTTCAAATGCAGACTTTCTGCTTTAAGTTTACAACACTGTCAATAGGTCAAATAACTAATGTGTCCTACTGCCGATGTTGTAAGTAAATGCAGGTTTACCTGCTTTGAGCGACAAACGGAGACAATAAATGGCGGTTGAACGAATAATCTCACGTCCTATTGTTAAGGAGATGGAGGAGTCATACCTGACTTATGCAATGTCTGTTATTGTGGATAGAGCATTGCCGGATAGTCGGGACGGCTTGAAACCTTCTCAGCGCAGGATTCTCATAGCGATGAACGATTTGAACTTGACACCAGGCGCAAAATTCAGGAAATGTGCGAAAATATGCGGTGATACATCCGGTAATTATCACCCTCATGGCGAAAGTATTGTTTATCCGACGCTTGTGCGAATGGCGCAGGATTGGAATATGCGCTATCCGTTGGTCAAAGGTCAGGGAAACTTTGGAAGCATTGATGGTGACAGCCCTGCGGCAATGCGTTATACGGAAGCGAAGATGACAGCGATTGCGGTTGAAATGCTGCAGGACCTAAAAGAAGATACTGTCCCATTCGTCATGAATTATGATAATACAATGCTTGAACCGGTTGTTGTACCTTCAAGATTTCCGAATCTTATTTGCAACGGCACGACGGGTATTGCGGTTGGAATGGCAACTTCAATGCCGCCTCATAATCTTCGTGAAGTTGTTGAAGCCATAAATCTTGTGATTGATAATCCCGATTGCTCAATTGACGATATAATCGAGATTATACCCGGTCCGGATTTCCCGACAGGTGGAATAATCATGGGCAGAGGTGGAATTCATCAGGGATATCACACCGGAAAAGGCATTGTTACGATGCGAGGGCGTGCGGAAATTATTGAGAGAAAAAACCGCAGTGTCATTGTAATCACAGAAATTCCTTATCGCGTGAATAAAGCGGTTCTCCAGGAAAAGATTGCAGAACTTCACAATTCGGACAAAATCAAAGGCATAGCGTCGATTCGCGACCTGTCATCGCTGAAAATCGGCATACGGATTGAAATCGAGCTTCGCAAGGATGCAACACCAAACGTAACATTAAATCAACTTTACAAATATTCTCAACTTCAGGATTCATTCTCGATAAATCTTATTTCTCTGATTCCGCCAAAACGTGATATCCAATCCCTGCTGCCCTTCGAAGTTGACGAATTCGAACATTCACAGCCGCAGCTACTGAACATCAAGCAGATTCTTGAGCAATATCGCGACCACCGCGTAGTTGTCATACGCAGACGAACTAATTTCAGACTGCTCAAAGCACGTGCTCGGGCGCATATTGTCGAAGGTATTTTGCGTGCGTTGGACATCATCGATCAAATTATCAAGCTTATCCGCGCATCCGCAGACCGTGCATCCGCACATCTTGCTCTCATTGAGCAATTCGAGTTTTCTGACCTGCAAGCAAAAGCGATTCTTGATATGACGCTTGCACGTCTGACGAATCTCTCAAAAGAAGAATACACAAACGAGCTTAAAGAGCTGATGATTAAAATTGCAGAATATGAAGCGATTCTTGCGGATATTACACGTGTGCATCAGATAATCAAGGAAGAATTAAATACAATTGTTGAGAAATTCGGTGATGAACGTAGAAGCGAGATTTCCGACGTAGGTGCAACTGAACTCGAAAAAGAACGTCTTATCCAGAAACAGGAAGTTGTTGTAACAATTTCACATCAGGGATATTTCAAGCGACTGCCGTTGAATACATATAAAAAGCAGGCTCGTGGAGGAAAGGGCATTCTAGGCGGAGACAAGAATCAGACTGATTTCGTCGAACACCTTTTCTCAAGCAACACACACAATCATCTGCTTGTCTTTACTGACAAAGGAAAAGTCTATAATCTTCGGGTTTGGGAAGTGCCTGAGATGGGCAGAACCGCCCGTGGTCGTTCAATTGCGAACCTGCTGCCCGTTGATGCAAGTGAACATATTGCTGCTGTTTATCAGCTTACGAATTTTGCTGATGAATGCTCAATAGTGATGGCAACAAAAAAAGGTGTCATCAAGAAAACATCTATGAGTCAATATCAAAACATCAATCGCAACGGTATTCGCGCGATAAAGCTTGACGATGATGATTTCCTTATCGGCGTACGGATTACAAGAACAGACGAGGACATCATTCTTGGGACAAAACTCGGTTTTTCCATCCGCTTTAACACTGAAGGAATTCGCGAACAGGGGCGTGTAACGCGTGGTGTACGTGGAATTCGGCTTCGCAAGGAAGATGAAGTTATTGACATGATAATTGCTGTACCGGGGGTTGATATTATGGTTGTATCCGAAAACGGTTTCGGCAAACGAACAGAAGTTGATGGTGATGATACTGAACACCTGAATTATCGCAAGCAGACCCGTGGCGGAAAAGGTGTCATCAACATGAAAGTAACACCGAAAACCGGTCATGTTATTGCGCTTAAAGATGTGTACGATGGGGACGAACTTATGCTGATTTCCGAAAACTCGCAGATTGTCAGACTCGCAGTGGAGAGCATACGGCAAATCGGCAGGGCTACACAGGGTGTAAGGCTTAAAAAGCTTGATGATGGTGACAAAATCGTTGCAGTTGCACGGATTCTTGCTTCGAGTATTAAGATTGACGATGAGAATAATGATGAAGACGATGAAGAAAACGATGAGAACGGCGACGAAAACAATGGGAATGCTGAAAAAAAATCGAGGAAAATCATGCTGGACATCGACGAAGACAAAGCTGATGCGCTTTTGAAAGAGTTCGATGACGAATATGACGACATTCTTTCGGAATACGAAGTCAAAGGTTTTGCAACAAAAACCGACGATGATGACGACGACGATGATGCGGAAGATGCGGATACCGACGATGACACAGTCGAATAATAAATGACCAAATGTACAAACATGTAAGTTATTTCATATGAGTCTGTCATTCTGAGCGAGTATTCTTGTAATGTTGTGCGTGTCATTCTGAGCGAAGCGAAGAATCCAGGCTAGCGGTGCTGAAAACGTGGAATTTGCTGCGATATATTGTGTCTGATAAATTCTGAATCT
>CAYZQB010000072.1:0-14704 GCA_964480395.1 uncultured Planctomycetia bacterium | reverse complement strand
GCAACTTGAGGTGTAAAATGGACGGTTATTCTGAATGTTGCACCAGGTGTAATTCTTGCAGGTAACTCACCGAGAGTGATGCTGTAATTATCGGCATTTGAACCTGAAAAGGTCAATGCTGAGAGAATTAAATCAGCAGTTCCTGTATTTTGAATATCAAAGTCATGCGCATCTGTTCGACCAACAAAGAGTTTCCCAAAATCATAAGATGTTTCGCTTAATTTGATTCTTGCAACTGCAATGCCAATTCCTGACAATGAAACGTAATTTATACCGTCTGAACCACTTTGAGAGATTCCAAATGAAGCTGCATGCAATCCTGCTGTTTTGGGTGCAAACTCAACGGCAATTGTGAAAAAAGAATCAGTATTAAGTGTTTTTGGAAGCAAAATACTTGGCAGAATTTTGAAATCAGAAGAACCAGTCAAAGTTGTTATATTATGAATTAAAATTGGATATGTATTAAGGTTTCTTACTTCGATATTAATTGTGTCGGTATTACCAATATTCAATTTACCAAAATCACAAGATTCTGGCATAATTGCTATTCCCCTCGATGTGTTAATATCAACAGAACAGCTAAAAAGTATAATCGATGCTAAAAGTGCAATGATTAGCTGTCTTAAGTTTTTCATCGAATTCTCCCAATTATTAAATATGGGGGACAAAATGACTTCGATAATTTCGACCGTGTATTTATTTTATTACAAACAATAAGATGTTAAATTTTACTCAAAAATTTAAATGCAACTAATGAGCATGTTGCACTAAGTCATTTCCAGCATTGCTGGTTTAAGTGTACAACATTGTCAGTAGGTCAAATAACTCTTGAATCCTAGTGCCTGTGTAGAAAAGTAAAAGCAGGTTTACCTGTTGTCTTAACCAACACTTTTTCACTCATAAAGCACTTTTCAACAGGCATTTAAGTAACTAAAGTTCAGAAATGTCAAATTTTTGAGTGTCTGGGCAGAGAGCGTAATTGGATTCGTTAGCACTGGCGATTTTGAGTAGTTTCGCAGCTGTGTTTACAGTGCTACCGAAAATATCCTCGATTTTTCTGGTTTTATGTCCGATTTGCGTTACTAGAACTTCGCCAGTCGCTGCGGTTACATGTGTTTCAACTTCCATCTCATCAATAATTTTTCGCAACTTTGCAATCTCTTTTACAGCATTCACTGCATTTTGAGGGTCAGCAAAGGTGAATAACATTGCATCCCCAATATACTTGCGAATTTTTCCATCGTTTTTTACGATAATATCACCAATGTCGGTAAAAATGTCCTGCAAAAGCCCGACTGCTATTTCTTCATCGAAACTTTCCATAATTCGCGAAAAGTTCGTGATATCAGAGAAACAGACTGTCATTTTCTGACGATTCATACTCACCTCACGCAAAAGACATTTGTATTTTACCATATTTCAAAGCAAATAAAAACCCGACAGAATTTGCCGGGTTAAAAGTTAATTCAAAGTATTCAAAATTAAGGTGTAAATGCTTTGGGTTCTGTTATTGCACCAGCAGAATTTCTTCCGCCGAATACAATCAATTGCGTACCAGTCCACGTAATCGTATGATCTTTTCTTACTGCAGGAGCTGCATTAGTTGTCATAGTCCGCCACGTGTTACCAGAAGCTTTGAACGCAGCACCGGAATCGAAGTAATTTGTCCCGTTCCAACCGCCCCAGATGTAGACTTCGCCCGTGCCAGAGTTATATGCTGCTGCTGCGCAGCTTCTTTTCGACAATGCACCACCCAAATAAATTGCAGTCCAAGTATTATTCGAAGTATCGTAAATTCCACCGTCGTTGAAGTAGTTTCCGCTGTTGTCATCACCGCCCCAGACGACGATTTTGTTACCCGCAGCCATCATGATGTGATTCCATCTAGCAGCAGGTGCATCAGTTGCCGTCATTGGTGTCCAATTCGCAGTATTAGTGTTGTAAATCGCTCCTGTATCTTCAACTCCACCGCTTGCCATACCACCCCAGACATAAACATTTGTGCCAACCTTCACTCCTTTTGCACCTCTACGAGCAGAAATCGGAGGACTATTAACTTTAGTCCATTTAGATTCGAATGCAACGTTGTCGAATGAGTAATGATATGCATCTTGTGATAATGAACCACCTTGCAAAACACCGCCAAAAAATAATGCTTCGTAGTTGCCTAGTCCGACAGAAACGAATTCTGATCTTGGTGAAGGTACTTGGGTTGTTGTGGATGCAACAATTGAACCCCATCTGTTATTTTCTGTGCCGTACATACCACCTGTATCTGTATATATACCCAGCGCAGTTTCACCACCCCATATCATTAGATGATTTATATTCGCTGCGAATGGTGGATCACCCATTTCAACACAAGAACCGTTAAATCTTTCCGACGGTGCGCCACTTGTTGACATTGTATGCCATGCATTGTCCACAAATGAATAATAGCCACCATTGTTATAATACGTAACACCATTTGTACCAAACATTACGTAAAGCCGGTTCGTTATTGAACAATAATAGCTGTAGTGGTGATATCTTGCTGATGGTTGTCTCGAACTATAATTTATGTCGCTCCAACTGCCGAAAGGCGGATTTATCTCTATGCTCAGAGTTTTTTTAGTCATTTGTTTTGGAAACGAGCTGTCAATAACGGTGATTTCAAAGTCGTATGTTGCTGTTATAGTAGTTGTGCCATAAATCTCCCCTGTTGACATGTTAAGTTGATATCCGACAGGTAAACTACCAGAAGTAAGTGTGAAAACATAAGGTGTTTTACCCCCTGCTACGACAACAAAGTCTGTATATGGAATGTTTTCCGAGCCGTTTGCTAGCATTGTTGTTGTGATTTCAAGAACATCGACCATTTCAATGGAAAATTGCTGGTCGACGAATTGAGGTGTTGCAGATGTGTCTGAGATTCGAATTGTGAAATCGAAAACACCAGCTGTCGTCGGTGTTCCGTAAATTTCCCCTGTATTATATCGCAAATTCAAACCATCTGGCATTGCACCAAAGGCGAGATTGAAGGAATATGGCTTTCTGCCACCCCTCGCTTCAATTATCTCACTATAACTAATCGTTGTGATTCCTGCAGGCAGAGTAGTTGTAATAAATTTAAGTACTGAACTTGAAGAACCTGTTGAGCAACTGAAATTCATCATAAAAAATAGCATGAATAAGATTAAGAATGTTTTTCTCATATAATCCTCACTTTATTGAAGTTTAATTTTTATAACATCATCGAAAACAAATTCACTGTGAAGTTAATATAATAGTCTTTTACACTAATATCATTTTGTTTAGTGAATTCAAAGTCTGTCGTTAATATAAAGCAATCCTCATCATTATTTGTTCGATTATGTGTGAATTACTTTAGAGATTGTGTTTTTTGCGAAGTATTTTGGTGTTAATATCTGCGATTCTCAGTGGTTCAGGAATTCGATATTTATCGGTGAGTTTCAGTATGATTTCTACTGATAATTCAAGGTCAATCATGTGTCCAATCGAGATAAATAAAGGATTGCACCTGCGTTTTGTACGCAAAACTATGCCGATTATCTGCTGGTCATTGTAAAGAAAACTGCGAGAATTTTTCTGAGCACCCGGCTCTGAATAGCTTCCAATCAAACGCTTCTTTGCACAGCCGATTGAAGGTTTGTTAATGATAAGCCCGAGATGGCTTGCAAGCCCGCAGTTTCGGGGATGAGCAAGACCTTGCCCATCAAAGATAAAAACGTCAATATCACTTTTAAGCTTTGAAATTGCGGAAAGAGCAAGCGGTGCCTCTCTGAAAGTGAGTAATCCTGGAATGTAAGGGAACATTGCCTCGCTGATTGCGGTTTGTTCCTCGATTATTTCCTTTGATTCTGTGTCCCAGACAATGATGTCTGCAAATCCGACTTTTTCAATGCGTGAATAGGATACATCCACACATGCGACTGTAAGTCGTTTGTTGAGACTGATTTTGTTTGTGTTTTTGGTTATTATTCTGCGTTTAAGCATGTTTTGAAGCTTGTATGCTTCTGATGGTGAAATATCCCATTTATGCAACTGATTAAAATGCATCCGAATGCCTGTTAAATCATCATCATCGATTCTCGATAAATTTTATACAATGTCTGATTAGGCAGAACAAACAGTATTTTATCAGGAATATCCTCACGTTCGGTAGTTCTGATAACTTCGGAAATCATAAGCTCGGAACAACGTCTAGGTGGGATGATGTCATTGCTTGAAGTAACGAAAGGCGGAAATGCAATTGTTTTCAGGTTTTTCTCTTGCGTGAGAAGCATTGCATTGTGCGTTGCCTTGATGATGGACGATTCGCTAGTATTTCCCGAAAAATCAAGACATGCTGCATGAATGATAAATTCACATTTTAGTTTGCCTGCACCTGTAATAACTGCAGCACCTGGTTCTTGTTTACCGATAATGTTGACTTCTTTAACGATTGTATCTCCCGCTGCCTCTAAAATTTCCTGAGCAAGTGGGGTATTCATTAAAGATTCATTGTTTGCAGGTGAAATAATGGCATCAACATCTTGTTCCCAGATTTTACCGATAAGCAATTTGATATTATCTTTCATTTAGGAAAACCTCTTTTTTTAATGGGATTTGATTATTCGAAAATATTAACGCTAATAATATTAACCGGTTCGGTAATTCCTTTAACTTTAATTTGACCGGCAGGTTTGAATTTTACGTCACCTTCGACTCCCGCTTCTTCACCCATTTTCTGCACTCGACATCTAATACTGTCAAAGGTTTTTGGTCCAATCCAAATTTGGTTGGGTGGTGCAAGCGAACATAATCTGGCAGCAAGATTGACAGGGTGCCCAAGCACAGTGTAATCCATTCGCATTTCACTTCCGACAAGCCCGATAACCATTTCACCTGTGTTTATGCCGATACCCATAGGAATCGCAGGTTTACCATTTTGTTTCCATCGATCCATTAATCGTTGATGTTCGTGCTGCATTTTAATGGCGCAATTCAGTGCTTTGATATAATGGTCTTCAAAATAAAACGGTGCGCCGAATATTGCCATAATTTCATCACCAATATATTTATCAATTGTTCCGTGATGCTGCAGCACGATGCTTGATGCAACTGAAAGGAATTCGTTCGCACTTTCACGCACTTGATTGGGGTCAAGATCCTCAGCATACGTTGTAAAACCTCTTAAATCACCGAACAATACTGACATTTCGTATTTCTCAGCTTTGCTCAAGTCTTTACCCATATCGAGAACACGCTGCATAATTTCAGGTGAAACCATGCGACTGAACGCTTCTTTCACATTTTTCTGCTCTGTTATATCATGGATAACAAAATGGGTTGCTTTTGGAGTAATTGACACTTGAAACTGAAAGAATTTATCTTCATCGTCAACTGGGTCAACGAATTTACGTTCTTCCGTGAGTGAGCCATCTTTGCGTGCCTTGTTTAAAAGCCGTCCGAGTAATCCTGCACCCCAGGGTAGTCGGTCGATTTCAGCAAGGGTTTTTCCGATGAAATATTCGCGATTCTTGTTGCCCAGAAGCTGAAGCATCGAGCGATTTACGTATAAGACACGGTTATTCACATCAAGCTGAATAATCCTGTCATTCAAACCAACAATTGACATGCCAGGACCGCTGAAATTATCCCCTGTTCCCGCATTTTTCAATTCCTGTATTTCAAGCTTAAGTTTGTCGTTTTCTCGGACCAGGTTATCGATTTCTTGATCCGTGTATCGTGTAGTCATTATTCACTCGCAAAATTTGCCTTTATATTTTGTACTTATTAGGGTATCAATAGTCAACCAATCTCATATTTTTAAGAATATAGCTGGAAAAAAATAAATTGTGGATTATTCCTGGAAAATCCGTGCTGACGATGAAGAAAACGCTGATGCAGGTGGTTTAACTCGAATACACATATTGACAATTTTACAGAAATTAAGTTAAAAAATTCGATATTGCTGAGGATTCCATGATATCAACATATAATCTTGATATTTTGAAGGTCGTCTGAGTTAAGAACTTTGAATTTTCTAGATTTATGCAATTTAAGGTTTTTCAGGAGTTCAGCAAAATCTTCGTTGTGATTCTCTGAATTTTCGATACTCAAAACATTGAATTTTCGATTATATAACTCATAATCAGAAAAATATGGTGCAAATGCATTCAGCAATTCCGAACAATCATAAATGCCAAGGTCTTTCAGTTTGATCTTGTAAAGCCCTTGTGTTTGTATAATTGCTACTTTTTCGCATGTCGGCAGAGCAATGGGCATGAAGTCAGCCCAAGTAACTGCACGGTACAATTCACCTGTTTTCTTGTGTTGAAGTATGATCATCTCTGGTATGAATACTGATTCAGGTGAAATGTTTCGAAATTCATCGAGTTTGACCATGTATTCCCACCAGTTATCCGCTAAATCACCTCTGAGACTAATATTTTGTGAATGACCTTGAATATTCGTTGTTGTATATTTCTGGTTACTTTTCACCCAGCTTTCGATGAGTTGACCGCTGTGCTGAATCATCGGCTCTTTCGAATCCTTATTTTGAACGTCGAAAATGTAAAATTCGAACTCAAGATTAAGCTTTGAGATAATGGGCATTATTTCGCGTGCAAAAAACGATGGTTTATTAAATTCAAGCATGAATCGCATGGGAGTTTCAGTAAAGCCTGGGAAAATTAATAAATTGTCAGTTTTTATGTGCATTTTTCTATCGGATTCAAGCTCCCAATTACTGAAAGTTGCTTGAACACCCGTTCGTTCATTAAAATAATTGAATCGATGAATTGTATAATCTGCTGTTTTTTCGACTTCTTCCGACTTTGTTACATGATTGATGTTCAGTAAAAATCGCTCGACTGATTGATAATCATAGCTTTGATTGTTTTTCAGATAAAAGCGTAATTCAAACATCTTTCACTCCGTCCTCCTTGCTTGTTAAGTTAAAACACAGTCAATAGGTCAATTAGCTTATCTTTATACTTCAAACATTGCTAGAAAGAGCAGGCTTGCCTGTCCGTTACTTCATCAAATCATATGCGGTTTTGCGATTTTTTGCAGCAGGTGCTTCGTCAGGAAATCCTAGCGGTGTAACGGTTGCGACAAAATGGTCATGTGGAATATGAAGCAAATCCTTCACTTCCGGTCGGTTCATATCACCAATCCAACAGGTTCCAAGCCCGTAAGAATGTGCAGATAACAGAAAATGATACGCTGCAATACATCCGTCGTCTGATACACGCTTTGTCTTTGCAGGATCAACACAGATTGCAACAGCAATTCCGGCTTTATTGATGTGCAATGCACCGGTACGGATTTGTGAAAGTTTCTGGATTTTTGTCTTATCTCGAATAACCACGAAATAATATGGTTGCTGGTTCATTGAAGAAGGCGCATATCGGCACGTTTCCAAAACTTTCATGAGTAGTTCGTCAGAAACATATGTATCTTTGTATTTACGGATACTTCTGCGAGATTGAAGCAGGTCGATACTGTCGATAATAGGCGTAACAGGTTGCAGAAACTGTTGAAATTCCACGAGTCTGCCTTCAGGGTCACGTGCAAAGAAATGATAAATATTGTAGTCAGCATTAATTTTTGGTTCAGATTCAGCGCAGTCTTCGAATTCCTTGTATATTTGGTCAATTTCAGCTTGGGTTTGATAATAAAAAGTATAACAGCCCTGTGTATCAGGTTTTTCACCTTCACAGAAACCAAGGAGAAGGTTGCCATGTTTAAGGATTGTACAGTGTGCTTGACTCATCCAGAGATTCATACCGATTCTGTCTTTATAAAAATCGAGTATTCGTTCAAAGTTTGCTGACTTGAGAAAAATGATACCTGACATGTTGTGATACTCCATACAGATTTTTAGTTAGATTTTTTTTATCTTTTTATACAATATAACACTTTAGTAAAAAAATGGAAAACCGCAATACGTTTCAGGACTTTGTAGCACATTAGACGAAGTTAAGGAAAAATATTTTCATAGATAACAGAACCAAGCCGCAGGATTGTTGCACCTTCACGGATTGCATATTCAAAATCCTGACTCATTCCCATTGAGAGTTCGGGAATTTTGATGCTGAAGTCATTTTGCAGTTTATTTCTATATTCAGACAATTCCTTGAAATATTTTTGCGATTTTTCAGGTTTTCCGAATGCTGCCATGGTCATTAATCCTAAAAGCTTCAGAGAAGGATTTTTCTGAATAACATCGATAATTGCCTTAACTTCGGATGTATCAGCACCTGTTTTGCTGTCTTCTTCTGACGTTTTCACTTCTATGAAAATCCACACATTTTCAATACTTTCATCATCAGCAATAAATGCGATTCTCTCTGCAAGTGTAGAACTATCAACAGTTTCAATAATTTTGCAGTGTTTTAGTGCTTTTCTAACCTTATTTTTCTGCAAATGTCCAAAAAAATGCCAGCCATTGAAATCTTTCAAAACCTCTGCTTTTCGCTCAAGTTCCTGAATGCGATTTTCACCTAATTCCGTAAATCCGAGTGCAATCAGTGCTTCACAGACATTTATATCCACATATTTTGTTGCTGGAACAATTCTTATATCATTGAAATTTCTGCCTGAATCTTCCGCAACATTTTTTATGAGTTTCTGAAGTTTATCGATATTTTCTGATAATTTTTCAAAATTGAATGTTTTCATATATTCCTTGTCATTATTTTGATAATCCAACGATTTTAACAATAAATGGCATGACAATTTCACAAAATTATTCTAATTATTTACTGAAAACGAAAAAAAAAGATAATTTTGGCAAAATATTTGCTTTATATATTGACACAGCAAATCCTATGCCGTAAATTGTTATGTCTATGTTTTCAAAAAAGGCATGCAAGCATGCTTTACATTACGATACTATCAATAGGGCAGGTTAAGCTTGAATCCTATTGTAGATGTTGTAAATAAAAGGCAGAATGTTTGTCTTAATATTCTCAGTGTTTAGAGATAATTTCAAGAAAGAATTTTTTCACGCTTTTTTTATTCGAGGTTGTTCCGAACTCTTTGCTCAGCGTGGTAAAGTGCAGGCATATCTCAATTTTCGAATAATTTTGTCAAAATAATAATATATTTCGGAGAAAAAATGCAGGACAAACTAAAAGCCGGCACTTGGTCTGAGATTCGCAATTTCAGCAAGCATCCAGAAACAGTGGCAATTCCATCATTGATAATGCTTCAAACAAAAGCTTGGGAAAGATTTTTCCAGCGATATATTGCACCCGATGAAAGACTTTCCATTGGTTTGCAAGCGATTCTAAACGAAGCATTTCCAATTAAATCACCGAATAACGATATTGAATTGGAATTTATTTCTTATGAATTAAGTGATACACGATACACACCAATGGAGTGCAGAGATTTAAGATTGACCTACGGCTTGCCGCTTAAAGTTAAACTCAGACTGCATCGCGGGGAAAAGGGTGTAGTTGAAGAATTCGTGTTTTTCGGTGAGATTCCGCTGATGCTCGGTGGTGGTGAATTTATTATTAACGGTGCTGAGAGAGTTATCGTAACTCAGCTCCACCGTTCTCCGGGTGTTGACTTCTCAGAAGAAATTCTCGGTGGTGAGCGTAAAGTACAAACCTGCTGGATTATTCCCGAACGCGGTTCCTGGGTGGAAATCGCTGTTAGCAAAAAAGATACGCTAAATGTGCATATTGACCAGTCGGGTAAATTCTCAGCCATGACCTATTTGCGAGCGATGTGGGATATTGACGAACACGGCAACCCTATGCCGAAATATTCTAGCAACGAAGAAATCATCAGAAGATTTTATAATACTAAGATTATAACACTTGGCGAAGTCGCAGAACCAGACAGGCTTCGAACAAAGAAGATTGTCAAGGAATTCTTAGATTCGCTTAAGCCAATTTCACGTCCAATGCCTGACAGAATCGGACTTGGTGAGAAACCGATTACGGTTGTAATTCCACTGCCCAAACGGGGTGAACTCTTCAGCAAGAAAGAAGATGAAACTGAGAAAGTTATTGTAACGAAAGAAGTGCCGTTCATACCCCAGGATCCTGAACCGGTTACCGTTGAAATCAAGCGAAAAGGCAGTAAAATTCCGGAGAAACTCATCGATCAGCTGCTTTATTATCGAATTGCCAAATCAATGAAAATTAGAGGTAAGGTATACGATGTTGATACGTTAATTGATGAATCACTGTTGCAAGATATTTGGAAAGACAAGGATATTATCGCTGTTATCAGAAGATGGGGTATAAACCTTAATCTTGCGGAAGAAGCGGAACTTGAATACTCGCATAAAAAGTTTGATACCGGCTTTATCAAAACGCGAGTCGGTAAATTCATTAAAGAACGCAAAAAAGTCAAAATTTTCAGAACTTTTGAGCAAGGTGCAACAATCTGCTTGCCAAAAAAGGAGTTGAGCACGAAATTAAAGAACTGGAACAAAATCTTTTACCTTGGTGAACCGCAGGAGTCATTAAAGAAGAACCCGCCTAAAAACCTTATTAAAAAGCTTGTTGGGAAAAAGATCGCGGAAAAAATCGCACTTGGTGGTGGTCGTACACTTCCAGTTAATCATCGTCTTGACGAAGAGGACGTTAAGACAATATTTCAGACCAGTATTCCTGCTGTAACATTGGTGAAAAAATTTAATATGAATATCGTCGACGAAGAAGACCTTCTCTTGTTAAACGAAACTTATAAAACAGGTTTCACCAAACGCAGCACTGAAAAATACTTGAAACTGCGTGATGAAAACGGTCCATTTCATACAATGGAAGATGCAAGAAAAGGAACAGGTATTAAGCAGGAGAATTTCCTGAATTGGAGCAAATGCTTTTTCCTGGCACCTCCTGAAGAAGATTATATCCCTGAAGCACCGGATGAACTTTATACATTGCTAGAAAACTGGAAACTCGCAAAAGACATTGAGATTGGCAGAGGACAGATCATACATGCTGGTACGTTCCTGACTCGCGAACATATCGACCTTGTATTCAGCAATGAAAATATTAAAAATGTACTTTGCTGGCAGTACAACCTGAATATTATTGATAATAAACGCTTGTTTGACCTTAATCAGCAACTTGATTTCCGAATGGGTAAACGAGCTGGTGATATAAGCCGTAAGATTTCGGAAGTCTTGAAATCCGGACCATTGCGGAGTTTTGAGGATTTTAAATCCAGGATTAAACTGCCTGATGAAGTCAGCAACGAATTAAGCAAGTACTTCTACTTTGGTCCGAAGGATGAACGCGATGCGGAGACCGTTAAGCAGAAGCTAATTAAGGCACTGCTTGGCAAACGCCTGGCGAAGGAAGTGAAACTCGCAGTCGGCAAAGTTTTACTTGCGAAATATCGCCGCTTATCACAGGCAGACATTGAAAATCTCTACAATACACCGGAAGTTGATGTAGTACTCGTGTTGAAGCCCGATTTTGATGAATTCTTTATCGATCCACCGCAACATACAAATGCTGATATCGAAGGCAAACCAAATGAAGAACAAATACTTGACAATGCCTTGAGACCACGCGAAATTGAGCTTATAGAAGAAAACAAGAAAACCTTGCTCACACATTTCATATATCACGAGGTTTTGCTGCCTGACAAGCGGCTTGTACCTGCGTTTACAAAGATGACATCGGAACAGGTTGAGATATTATTCACAGATTCCAGTAAGAAAACAGATGGTCGAAAGAAAATTGTCGAGAAAAAACCTGTTATTTACAAGGTTTGCTCAAAGGTCAACAAAGAATGGATCATCACAGGACATAAGAAAAAAGGAACTGTCAAGGAAGATATTGTCAAAACGCTTCAAGGCACATTCACAGTTTCACCAGTTATCGACCCGAACACTGGCGAGCACATCATTGACCAGTTTATGCTGATTCCAAAGGAAAAAGCTGAAGTTATTATACAATCTGGGTTGCATGAAATTGAAGTTATTGAGAAGGTTGACGACCCCTTGATTTTGAACTCTCTTGCTGACGACCCATCAACATCTCACGAGGATGCTCTTATCCGGATTTACTCGAAATTGCGTCAGGGAACTCCACCTAATCTGGAGAAAGCACGGCAGTTATTTTTTGAGAAATTTTACGATGACCAGCGTTATAAACTCGGGTCGGTCGGTAGATTTCGGCTTAACAGGAAATTTAATTCTGATATTTCCGAAGAAAAGCAAACGCTTCAACAGGATGATGTTGCCAACGTTATTGAGTATATTTTGTTGCTTCGAGGCAGAAAAAATGAAAACAAACCGGAAGCACAAATTGATGATATCGACCATCTTGGAAACAGACGCTTGAAGACGATTGAAGAGCTTGTCAGCGATGAATTGCGCAAAGGATTCTTGAAACTTAAAAAATCTGTTATAGACAAAATGAACAGTGACAGTCCGGAAAATCTTACTCCGAGAACGCTGATAAATTCAAAGGCAATCACAACAGCCATGAATTATTTCTTCGCTCGCGGTGAACTTTCACAGGTTGTTGACCAGACGAACCCGCTTTCTCAGCTCACACATGAGCGTAGGTTGTCTGCTCTTGGACCCGGTGGTTTAAATAGAAAACGTGCAGGTTTCGATGTGCGCGACGTTCATATTTCGCATTACGGTCGAATCTGTCCCATTGAGACTCCTGAAGGTGCGAACATCGGCTTGATTTCATCACTCGGAATCTTTGCTTACATAGATAAATACGGATTCCTGACAACGCCATATCGAGTTGTTAAGAACAAGGTTGTAACTGGCGAAATCGTTAATCTACGTGCTGACCAGGAAATCGACATGATTATCGCACCAGCGGACGTTGAGCTTGACGAACACAACAGAATGGTGAATGAAGTTGTTATGGCACGCGTCGGGGATGAGTATCAGTTTGTACCTGCAGAAAATATCCAATATACTGACATTTCTCCTAAGCAGATGGTCGGTGTTTCCGCAGCACTTATTCCATTCCTTGAACATGATGATACTGCACGAGCATTGATGGGATCAAACATGCAGAGACAAGCAGTCCCGCTTATTCAATGCGAACCACCTCGAGTCGCAACCGGTATGGAAAAATTTATACCGAAAAACTCCGGCATGTGTAAGGTTTCTGAACAAGATGGAACCGTTGTTTACTCAGATGCATTAACAATCATCATCAAAGACAAAGATAAAATCGAAAACACATATAATCTTGAAAAATATGTAGGTCTTAATGATCGTTCGTGTTTAGCACAGAAACCCATTGTCAGACCGGGTCAAAAAGTGAAGTTAGGTCAGGTAATTGCAGATGGTCCGGGTACTGCGAACGGCGAACTCGCAATCGGCAAGAACATTTTCGTCGCTTTCCTGCCCTGGGACGGCTACAATTTCGAAGATGCGATTATCATCAGCGAGAAACTTGTACGCAACGACGTTTACACTTCTATACATATTGACGAGTTTGAGAAAGAAATTCGTGAAACCAAGCTTGGAAAAGAAGAATTCACCCATGAAATACCAAATGTATCAACACGTGCTCGCAGATATCTTGAGCCAGATACCGGTCTTGTGATGCTCGGTACTAAAGTCGCTTATGATGACATTCTGGTTGGTAAAATATCTCCGAAATCCAAATCTGAATTAACCGCAGAAGAAAAGCTTCTCCATGCTATCTTTGGTAAAGCAGGCGATGATGTAAAGGACGATTCGCTAAGAGTTCCATCCGGTACTGAGGGCATAGTAATAAAAACTCAGAAATTCGCTAGAAAATCAGCACTTAGCGATGATGAGAGAAAATCTCGCAAGAAGGATCTTGAAAAATCGGAAGAGCTGTATTACAAAACCGCATCAAATACTGTTATGAAGATATTCGATGAAATCAAAAGCTTAACAGATAAGCAGATTAAGACTTTGGGCGAATTACAGATTCAAAAGAAGATTAAATTCGATGAAAAGTCACTTCGTCAATATAGAATGCGATTAAACTTCGACAATATTGTAAATTCAATCCCTGAAGCTTCCAAACATCGAGATACTATCAATATATTGCTGAAAGATACTGATAAGAAAATCGATGATGCAGAAAAAGAATACAACAAAGTCGTCAACAGAATCAGCAAAGGCGATGAACTACCCACAGGTGTCTTGGAAAAAGCCCGTGTTGTTGTTGCAACTCGCAGAACTTTATCGGTCGGCGATAAATTCGCAGGACGTCATGGTAATAAAGGCGTTGTCTCGATTATTCTTCCTATCGAAGACATGCCATTCCTCGAAGATGGCACTCCAGTTGACATGATTTTGAATCCACTTGGTGTTCCATCGCGTATGAACGTTGGACAGATTATGGAATTGCATCTTGGTTGGGCTGCTCATAAACTTGGCGTTCAAATGGTTACGCCAGTTTTTGATGGCGCCAGCGAGAGTGAAGTCGAGCAAGCATTAAAAGAAGCAGGACTTCCGTTGCACGGCAAAGTTCAACTCTACGACGGTCGCACTGGACGTCCATTTGATCAGGAAACCGCAATCGGATACATGTACATGCTCAAACTTCATCACCTTGTTGATGACAAAGTACATGCACGAGCAACAGGTCCTTATTCGTTGATAACTCAACAACCTTTGGGTGGTAAAGCACGATTTGGCGGTCAGCGATTTGGCGAGATGGAAGTATGGGCACTTGAAGCATATGGCGCATCCGCGATTTTACAGGAAATGCTCACGGTGAAGTCTGAC
>CAYZQB010000071.1:0-14810 GCA_964480395.1 uncultured Planctomycetia bacterium | reverse complement strand
GTACTCCCTCGTTCAGAATGACAATGTGTATGTTTGAAAATCTCGGTTGCAAAATAGCACAATACAAGCAGTTGTATGATTGCAGTTCGTCCATAATTTGTCGCTAAATCGATTGCATTGCAGATGAATAGCAAAGTAAAGCTTTTTTACCTGATTGACGCCTGCAGAACGCTAACTATCGCTAAACGATTGCTATGGTTTAGGTTGAATTGTCATTTCCCTTGTTCCTAAACTCTGTTTGGGAACACACTTACCATAAAAACTCTGTTTTGTGCGAAACTGAGTTTCGCTTTTAAGTACATTCCCAAAGAGGACTTTGGGAACGAGAAGAAATGCAACGAATTGATGATGTCTGCAAAATGTAGAAACGCGTCATTATGAGCGAAGCGTAGTAATCTCAGGGATTTTGGCGAGTTGCAAATGCTTGACAGATATTGTAGGTTTGAGAATCAGCTGTTACCCCTGAGATTGCCACGTCAGTCGCTTCACTCCTTCCTCGCAATGACACAGGTTGATATGTGAGTCATCAATACTATCAAGGCGGCGTGTAGGTGTGAAATAGCACTACACAAGCAGTTGTATGATTGCAGTTCGTCCATATTTTATTGCTAAATCGATTTCATAGCAGATGAACCCAAATGTATAGCGGATTACTTTGCTTAACGCCTGCAAAACGCTAACTATCGCTAAATGAATGCCTATGGTTTAGGTTAACACCCCGATGTCATTCTGAGCGGAAAAAGTAAACTCCTCCCATGATGTCATTCTGAAGGAGAAAGTAAAACTTTCGACTGAAGAATCCAGGCTAGCGAAGCTGAAATCCTGGAATTTGTTGTGACGTATTGTATCTAGGAGATTCTGAATCTGCATCTTCATTTTTTTTGGAGAAAAAGTCTGTCGCAATCTATGTATTTTCGTGGTCTAGCCTGGATACTTCACTCCACTACGTTCCGTTCAGTATGACATTTTGTAGGTTTGCAAATCATCAGTAACTCCTGAGATTGCCACGTCAGTCGCTTTGCTCTTTCCTCGCAATGATAACGGGGTGCTTATTACTCCCCCCTTGTGGGGGAGTCGAAGAGAACGAGCCGATAGGCGATGTTCGATTCGGTGAGGGGTTATTTCTCTAAAAATCCAGCAAATTCAAGGTGAAATCTCTACAAAACCTGTAAATTCTGTGAAACATACAAAGGTTCGAAAAAAAAGAGTACGTTTACGTACCCCCTCCCTGCATCATGCTGCGCAAAGCTTGCATTCTGCTACCCTCCCACAAGGGGAGGGTGATAAACGATAGCAAAGGATGCCTGTCCCAACGACATCTCAATAATGATGCCTGTCCCACTATTTTACATTATTCCACTCGCGCTAGAACCAGAGGGCGATACCTGCATAAGGTCCTAAAAGCGGATCCGCACCGCTTGTGTCCATGTACCAGAAACCAACCCGCAGTTCGAGAATAAATAATACGTAACCAAACGAAATGTCTGCATCAATTAGTCTATTAGTTTCGAACCAGGTGTAAGACCAGCGATAACGTAGCATCATGCCGGGAAGCGTCATAAAAGTACCCTCAGCATTGAAACTCACACCGCCAACATCCTCAGACATGCCTGAACCGCCAAGCCCGACAAGACCGAAGCCAAAATCGATGTTGACATTTTCAGCAATCCAGCCCCCGAAAGTGAAGTAAAATCCCCAGACATGTTGATGTTCGTCGTCTGCAAGTTCTATGCTTTCCCAAAGCTGTTGATAATATGCTCCAAAATTCATGAATGCACGTGTGTACATTTTTGCATTCACTCTATATCCGGAAATTTCACCATCGCCTGGGTCATTACCTTCAGGCATCCAACGACCTTCATAATCCAAATGCAGAAGAAACGGCGTTGTGTGTGCCTGCTCAACTGACTGGTCGTGAATCGTTATTCTGCCATATCTGTTATAATACCAGGGATACGTATAATACCAGTTTGCTTGAGAAGCACCGTAAAAGAACGCTCTCATTCCATGAAACGCCGCTTCAGAGCAGCATCCATCAAGGCAACCTTTGACAAAATCTCCCCCGCCACCACCGATAGCAGATGAAAAATCACCCAAACTACCTGCAAATGCTGTTGTTGATAATAGTACGAGTATGAATGAAATGAAAAGTACCTTCTTGCTCATATTGTTATCCTCAGAGTTTCTACTTTTATATCAAAATACATCATTGAATTCCAAAAGTTTAGATTTTATGCCATCTTTTTGTTCAATAATTTAATTATTTTAACGTTTCATAATCTTTGATAAAACAAGTGTGCCAGCACCGAAAAGTGCTGCATTCTCAAGTTGTGAAATAATCACTTTCATGTTCTCGTCATATGGTTTGAAAACGTGAGATTTCATTGATTTTATCATTGCAGGAAGGAAAAAATCAGAAGCTTTTGTTATTTTCCCACCCAGAACAACTGCTTCAGGACGCAAAACATTTACAACTTGAGCAATCCCCATACCTAAAATCTCTCCCCATTTTTGCCAGAAAAACAGAGCGAAGTCGTCTTTTTCTAGTGCTTTTTCATAAAAACTCAATGCCGTCGTGATTATGTCCGAATGATCCAGATTTTCTGAGTCTTTTGCGATTAAATCTGCAAATCTGCTGACCCAGATTCCGCCACAATACGCTTCCAGACATCCTTTCTTGCCACAATTGCACTGTAAACCGTTTCTGTCAATGCTGATATGCCCTAACTCGGATGTGCCAATACCCCGAAGCAGTCTTCCATCTATAATCACACCACCACCTATGCCGGTTCCGAGAGTGTAACCAATAATCCGACTTAAACCTTTGCATGACCCGAATTTTAACTCACCGAGAATAAAACAATTTCCATCGTTCTCAACTTCTACATGTACATTAAAATATGACTCAAGTGTTTGTCTGAGAGGATTGTCTCGTAACCAATCAATATTAGGCGCAAAATGAACGAAACCACTTTCAGAATCTACCGAACCTGCAGTAGCGATGCCAATTGCATCAAATCCTTTTGCGTTTTTCTCGATAAATTCTATTAAATCTTGCGATGAAGTGATTTTCTGAGAATTCTCGGTCTGCTTGTGCAGAATATTCATGTTGTCGTCAAACAAATACAAAGATACGTTTGTCCCGCCGATGTCAATTGCTGCGATTTTCATCAACATTCAATCTCCTTAATTGCATAAACTCGAATCTGCTCTTCTTTTCCTTTAACATTGACGTAATATTCCGCAGCAATTTCGAAACCACAGACGATTTCCGGCTTAATTTCTCGGACAGTTGCTTTGTCTTTATCGTTCTTCTGTTGATTCGCAAAGTATTTTTTACGCTCGATTTCTATATCGTTGTATGTTGATGCACTAATGAGTATCCATGTTTCAAGTTCTTTGTTCTTCTGCTCAAGCCGTGATGCCAGGTTAACGGTGTCTCCAATTACCGTAAATTCAGAACGTTTTTCGCTTCCGATGTTTCCTGAAACCACGAAACCAGTGTTTATTCCAACGCGAATTTTTATTGGGAACCATCCCTTGTTTGACCAGTCAGCACGCATTTTGCTGACCTTTTTTTGCATTTCGAGAGCACATTTCACGGCTTTTTCAGAAGCAAATTCGATTTGATATGGTGCTCCGAAGATTGCCATGACGCCATCACCCATGAATTTATCAAGTGTACCTTCGTATTTGAAAATTATGTCAATCATGCTGCCAAGGTATTCGTTGAGCATTGCAAAAACGTGTTCCGGTTCGCTTTTTTCTGCAACTGTAGTAAATCCTTGAATATCGGTGAAAAGGAGTGTTGCCCATCTTCGTTCTGCCAGCAGCTTAAGCTGTTCCGGTGTCTCCATGATCTTTTTAGCAACCTGCTCGGAAACATAGCGTTTAAGCGTGTTTTTTATCCAATCCCGCTCTTTCAAACCTTTACTCATGTAATTTATCGAATCTGCAAGGTCGCCGATTTCATCACGATTTTTTACATTAACCTGATAATCAAAATTCCCCTCCCCGATTTTTTTTGTTGCTTTGATAAGCTCTTTTATTGGACGGGTAATCTGACCTGATAAGTAAAATGTAAGAGACAGCGATAAAACACCAGAGACTATTAACGCAAAAATTGTCCAGAATATAATATTCGAATAAATCTCCCGAACTTCTGATGCATCAATGTCGATGCCGATAATCCCTACAACATTGTTCTTAGAATCGTAAATTGGTGAGTATCCAGAAAGCGTAGTTTCAATATCGTCGGTAACAAGATTATCGTCAGTACCCGGTTTGCCTAAGAAAGCTCGTTTTAGCGAGAGAATCTCATTTTCATCAATGTTTTTTGTTGAATAAATCGAATTGAACGATGAATTTTCCGCGAAAATATCCGGCTCATTCGCAGAGATTCCGATATAAATTTCTGTATTATTAGGTCTCATAAACATTGTGTAAATGTATAAAATCTTCGAGCTGCCCGAAAAATTGTATGAATCAAAATATCTTTTCAGCTTTGTTTGCTGAATTTCGTTAATTATACTTATTTTGTCCCGCAGTTCATTTATTTCATGCACATCCGCATTGGCTTGCATTCCGTGATACTTATCCCAAAGTACAACCAATTCCTTATGTGCATTACCGTTAAAATCCATGGAAACTGATTCTGCAAGACGTCGAAGTTGAGTTTTCAACTCGGTCATAAGGGAATTAGACGATGCACGATATATCATGAAAACGACGATAATTGAAACCAGACAGCTCATCAGTGTAAAGTAAATCATGAGCTTCATCTGGAATCTGCTCATGCGTTTTCTTGTCAAAATATCGTCGATTTTTAACAGCGCACCGATGTCAGGCAACTCAAGAAACTTCGGAAAACTCATACATCCCCCGACAAATATGAAGACCAGACTTGCTGGTTTAAGTTACTCTCGTTCCCAAAGTCCTCTTTGGGAATGTACTTATGAGCGAAACTCTGTTTCACTAAACCCCGACAAGACATCACGGAAGCCGCTGTTTACGCACACAATCGGAGTTTGTGGTGTAAGTGTGTTCCCAAACAGAGTTTGGGAACAAGTAAAATTATAGAGAATATTTAATCCTTTGGCTTCAATGCGAAAAACTTCAGGTCATTATGCGACTGAACCTGAGTCGGATAAATTATGCCGAATTTGGCTGCGAAATCTGTTAAAACCCAAGGAGAAATCAAAGTATATTTATCACCTTCATTCGCTTTATAATCAAATTTTACACGCGTTTCCTTCAATTTTTTCTCATATCCGTCATAATCAGTTAGTTTTAACTCGGAAAACTCACTATCATCAAGCTGTCGATAGTAAGGCATGATTTCATCAACAATCACACCATCGAATTGCGATGCGACGAATTTCGGATTTCCTTTTCTTGCTTCAAGTGCTCTATCGTTGAGTTTTTCACTGGGATGAAGACCAGAAAAAAAAGTCGGATGCTGCCAGAAAATATCAACAAGTTCATCAGAACGGAAGAAATTATACCACCAGAACATGTTGTCATACAGCTCGAAATTAAAGGCTTTGCAATCGAAAAGCTCAGCGAGAATCGATGTACAGCCGAATCCGTCTAGGAACCCGTTCGGATATACAATCAACAGCCAATCAGGAGATTCAGTCGAGATTAGAACCTGATTCTTCCCGCTTTTCCTGATAGCCATTGATCTGGGTAATCTGCGATGACCTCTCAGACCGATTTCTCTGAATAAAATATCATTAACATCCTCACCTTTTTCGTCGGTGTGAAGTGCTGAAACAGATAAATAAAGACCCATATAAACCTCATTATAAGGCAATTTTCAAATAAATTTGCATGATGAACTACGCTAGTATCAGAATTATATTCATACTGTTATTAAAAGTAAAATGTAATATGCTTTTGCAAAATTTCGCCTTTTCTAACAACAATGTACTTTACATCAATCAGTTAACTGCTTACTTAGTTAACATAATCGGTATCTTTTTTCGGATATACTCTCAATTTAGATAAATAATTGATGTTTTTTAACATTCAAATTATATAATTGAAGAATTATTGTTGTAAGCAAAACCATTTAAGATGTCAGATACGGGAAGGATTCAATATGAAAGTTTTATTTAATTTGGTTCTTGTTCTGTTTATCATATTTTCATTCTCTTTTTCAGTCGTCTTTGCACAAGATGATGATGACACAACTGAGGGAACTGACGAAACTAAAGAATTGACTGAACAACTTCGCGATGAAGGTACGCTTTACTCCTTGCTGTATAGTCTCTCACACACACGTGATTTGGCAGTTAGTATGATTATCACCCCAGAGACTGAAAATGTCGATATCAGAGTTTATATTTATGAGGAAATTGTAAGAAAAGCTGAAGAAGTTAAGGACAATCAGATTGCATTCGATGAATTCCTGACAATAGTTCTTGATTCGTATGGTTATTTTTATGAAATTCGCAACGGTGTGTACATCATCATGCCTATTGCAAAAGACACGAAAAAAGATGATGCATCTTTAAGAATAACAAAACCTTACGTTATTCCTGTATATTTCAAGCTCTCAGATATTGTCGAGCAATTCAAATCCTTTATCGGTAGTGATGACAAAATAATCAGCAATGACAGTTCTCGAGTTGTTTTTGTTATGGCACCACAGACCGCACTAGACACAATTGATTTGTATTTTAATGAAATTGAAACACATGCTAACAAGAAGTTGGATTACAGCGACGAAGAAAGCAGAAAAAAAGCGGATGATAAAAAGAACATTATTGAAAGTGATGTTGAAAAAAAGATTGAAATCAAAAAGCAATTATTTCGCTTCCCGAATCCGACTGAACAAATTCTTGTAGATCTTCGTAATCTCTTGCCGACTCCCGTTGATTCAGATACAGATCAATGGACAATTATCAATGAAGAAGAAAAACTTATTCTCATTTCTGGTACAGATGACGAACTTAAAATGGTTGGAGAATACATCAAAGAAATCAAGCTAACTCAGGGAATCGATGTCGATGTCCCACTTGCGGAAAAGGTTGAAACCAGAGTTTATACACTTGCTCGACCAGTGCCAGAGATTGCCAAAGACCTTGAACCATTTCTCTCAGCAAAGGGAAAGGGAAAAATCGTAACGAATCCCGAAAAAAATTACATCATCATTACAGACCTTGTAACTAACTTCATTTTGCTTGAAAGATTCATTCAAGAACTCGATGCTGAACCACAGCAAGTCTATATAGAAGCAACTTTTATGGAACTCAAACTTGACAACGATTTCAAATTCGGCTTTGACTCGTCATGGAATCAAACGATAGGTTCATCTGATTGGTCTTATGGCAGTTCAGGCGGTACAACAGGTTTTTCACTAGGGGTTCTACAAGGTAATGAATGGTCTGTAAAGCTGAATGCACTTAGCATAAATACCGATTCCAATATTCTTTCTCGTCCGCGAGTTTTAATAAAAAATGGGAAAAAAGCAAAAATCGTTGTTGGGCAGGAAGTACCATATCTTACGACGGATGAGAGCGAAGGTGGAGCAACGCAAAAAGTTGAATTCAAGGACATTTCAATCACAATGGACGTTGAACCACATGTTGAACCAGGTGACAGGATAAGAATGATAATAAAGATTTCGATTAAAGAGCAAATCGGATCGATTTCACTTGGTGGTAGTGATACACCTATAACATCCAATCGGGAATTAAGCACTGAAGTTTTTGTCAAAAGCGGTAATACATTGATAATGGGTGGCTTGTATGAAAACAAGATTTCAGAATCTTTAACTGCTCTACCTCTTATTGGAGAATTACCGATTATCGGAACTCTTTTCTCTACCAGAATCGATACAAACAGAAAAACAGACCTATTGTTCTTCATCACACCGACTATTGTTAAGCCGAAAGATGAAATTGAAATTATCCGCAAGGGTAGAGTTCTTAAGTTTTACAAACACACAAATCCGGTTGAACCTGAATGGTTGACAGACCCAGCAGCGAAACGTTTCTCAAAATAAGATGATTTCTTATGCCTTATAACAGGAAGCACACAAAAAAGAAGGTTCCTCTAGGACACAAAATCACGAAAGTTGACAAAATCCTGATGCAGTATGAATTGCAGACGGTCTGTCAAAATGCTCGTTGTCCAAACCTTGATGAATGCTTCAATGCAGGAACTGCAACATTTCTGATAATGGGAAATAAATGCACACGCAACTGTCAGTTTTGTGCAATTACATCCGGAAAACCTGATGCTCTCGACCCGACTGAGCCAGAACGCCTTGCAGATGCAGCATTTCAGATGAATTTGCGTTATGTTGTCATAACAAGTGTTACACGCGATGACCTATCTGACGGAGGTGCTGAACATTTCGCCCAAACAATCCATGCTGTGCATGTGAAAATACCCACAACACATATCGAAGTTCTGGTACCTGACTTTCAGGGAAATGTAAAATCTTTACAAACAGTCATCGATGCAAAGCCGGATGTTTTCAACCATAATATTGAAACTGTCCCGGAAAAATACTCGAAAGTGCGTCCACAAGCCAATTTTGAGCATTCGTTGGAAGTGCTGCAGACTGTAAAAATACTTGCACCAAATATGATAACAAAATCGGGGATGATGGTCGGGGTTGGTGAAATTCAAGAACAACTTATCCGAACATTTAAGCGACTTGCGGATGCAAAGATTGATATTCTTACGATAGGTCAATATTTTCAAGCGGATAAAGCTTTGTTACCTGTTGAAAAATATTTATCAGATGAAGAATTTACGGTGCTAAGACAGTTAGCACAGGATTCTGGTATAAAATATGTCGTATCAGGAAAATACGTCCGTTCATCGTATAAAGCAAGAAATGCCTTTGACAGCATTTCAGATTGTTGATTACAATTAAGTTGTTTTATTAATTATTTTCTGGATATACGCTAATGTATTTGCTTTTTTTCTCGAATTTGACATAACCTTCGATTAGCGAGAAAATCGTCCAGTCATTGCCGATACCGACGTTTTTGCCCGGAAGAAATTTTGTTCCGCGTTGACGACATAATATATTGCCAGCTTTTACGTACTCACCGCCATATTTCTTAACACCCAGGCGTTTTGCGTTTGAATCGCGACCATTTCTTGATGAGCCACCGCCTTTTTTATGAGCCATATCTATCACCTATTTTTTTATTGCTTTTTTTAATCGAAGTTGAATATTTTATGAATTGAATCCGCAAATGCAAGCTTTTTGAGGAAAAAATGACAAATATATCAACGAAAATGCACGATTTTGAGCTTCAAACACCCATTATGACTGCTTCAGGTTGCTCGGGTTATGGAAAAGAAATGCGAGAGATAAGCGGATTTCGTTTTTCAGACCTTGGTGCATTCGTTTGTAAATCTGTATCTTATGAGCCAATCCCCGGAAATCCTCCACCGCGACTGGCAGAAACTCCTGCAGGTTTAATAAATTCCATTGGCTTGCAGAATGATGGAATTAAACATTTTCTTGAACATGAAAAGCCGATTTTGCAGGAAATATCGACTGAAACTAAAGTTATTGTCTCGATATTCGGCACGAAAATAGAAGAATTTTTCAAAATTGCTGAGAAACTTGCTGATGAATCGTGGATTTCTGCGATTGAAGTTAATGTTTCATGTCCGAATCATGAGCAAGGCGGTATTGCATTTGGAGTTGATGAAGCATCTTTAATCCGCATTGTTAAAGGGACGAAAGATATTTTTAAAAACAAACCATTAATTGTGAAACTTACGCCAAATTGTTCTGACATCACGCATTTCGCACAAATTGCTACTGATTTTGGAGCGGATATTCTGTGTATTGCCAACACTTTTCTTGGCATGAGCGTTGACTGGCGTACTGGTTTGACAGGTGTAAAACGGGGTTTCGGCGGACTTTCCGGTCCTGCGGTTAAGCCGATGATTCTGTACAAAGTCTATCAGGTTCGACAAAAATTGCCGAATGTGCCGATAATCGCAAGCGGTGGAGCGTGCAATGCTGACGATGTACTCGAATTTCTCGTTGTCGGAGCAGATGCAGTTCAGATAGGTACTGCGTTTTTACGCAATCCGATGATCTTTGGGGAAATCTGCGATGATTTACACAAAAAGCTTGAGAAACAGGGCATTAGCGACATTTCAATGCTTAAAAACACAATAAAGTTATAAAACGACGATAATTGCTGAATTGACAGGTTTATAATCAAAGGTACAAATACTCGCGTTTACGAAAATCGTGTGTTCGTCAGTGAATTTGCCGTATGCTTCATGAATGTGACCAAACACATGCAATTTAGGTTTTATTTTCTGAATAACTTTTAGCAGTTCCTCGCAACCCTCGTTTCTGTCGGTAACCACAAGGTCGCATATCCCAAAAGGTGGGCTGTGAGTTACTAAAACATCAGTATCTGACGGAATTTTCGCCCATTTTTCACGCAATTTCACGCCACGAGGAAGGTTAAATGCCCATTTCCCGAATTCTGGTTGCCATGGTGAACCCCAAAACTTCAAACCATCAATTTCGCATCCTTCATCCTGCAAATAAATACAATTTGTCAGAAGTGCTTGTGCAATAACAGGTTCACGTTCAAACGCCCAATCATGATTGCCACAGACTACTACCTTGTGTTTGTGCGGAAGTTCACCCAAAAAAGTGTTAAAATCTGAAATATCGTCAAGATTTCCGACGCTGCACATATCACCAGCAAACACCAGTACATCACCGTTCGGAATATCAAAATCCCGATGCATTCCATGTGTATCGCTGATGCAAACAATATTCATTTGAACTAATTTTCTTCTTTGATAGGCTCTACTGGTTTATCTGTTTTCTTAGATGATTTTAAACCCTTATTTGTTGCTTCTTTAGAAAGCCTTTCCATCTCTTTCGTCAACTTTTCCTTTTGCAGCGTAATATCACCAAGCAGAAGCTGAATGTCCTGTACATCCATCTTCTCAAGCTTATCTGCAGGAATTATCAACCCATTAAGCATTTCACCACCTGCAAGAACATTTGGCAGTTTTCCGTCCCATTTTGCAAGGAAATTATACGTCGAAGGCGAAAAGCCGACTGCTCGCAGCTTTGCATAAGAAGTAATCTCTGCTTCAAGTTTTGTAAGATATGCTAATGCTTCACCGGTTGCTTTAATAACATTCGCGCGAGCTTCCTGTTCAGCCTTTACAACTGCCTGCTGTTGGTCGATTCTATACCGATTTAACTCGTTTTCAGCAGTCAGCACTCTCTGAGCAGCAACCTGTTTTTCTGTTATTGCATTTTCATATTCTGAAGCATAATCAATATTCCGCAAAGTAACTTGATTAATCTGAATAACTTTACCAGAGTTTTTGAACCGCTCTGTCAGTCTTTCACGAACGAGAATTTTTATTGAATCACCAATTGCTTTTCTGACTTCTTCTCGCTCGACAACGATATCATCAAGACCGTAACGACTGATGACCTCTTTTACGCCCTGCCACATTGCCGGCTCAATTATGGTATTTTTCCAAATGTCATGGGTTGCACCAACGTATTTTATCAACATCCATGCATCAGTCGTATCAACATTGTATGCCAGATCGACCTGAAAACCGACGGTTTGTGTATCCTTTGAAACTGCTGCGTTTGTCATACCAGCCTTGGCTTCAATAGTGATATTCTTAACTTTTGAGTCAACTTCAATAATGCTTACCCAAGGAGCTATAATATGCAAACCTTCAGGAAGAGCATTTTCGTTGACTGCGCCGAAAACCTTTTTCACACCGACATGACCGGCTTCGATTGTCGTTATCGACATTGCAATCAGAATTACGACTATTATGCCAATAACACCGAAAATCATCAGCATAATCTGTTTCTTTTCAAGATTTACTTGATTCTGTGCCATTTCAACCTCACTTTTTTATGTAACAGTTTTTCGAACATTGATAGTCTATACATTGAACATTATTTGCTGATAATTAATAATACATTCATTTCACTCGGTGGTTTAATTGAATAATTCTTTCGAGAAACATCATAATAACATCCTGAGCTGGCTGTCCACGTTTTCAAAAATTCCACACATCAATTTCTATACAAGTGCATTGTTTCTTATCGTTGGCATCACAGGTTTTATCGCATTTCTGATCTTTTTTCCGGATATTCAGTTTGTTTCGACGATTTTCCTGTTTATGGGAATTGCAAGCGGAATTTGGTTCATGATTTTGTATTTTAAGATACGCCGAATGACCCGAATTCTCGAAGACATTAACAAAATCGCTGATTTTGAAGTTTTTTCCGAGTTTGTGAAATCGATTATCAAAGTTAGAAAAGATAATACTCTCGTGGATAAAACCAAAGCAATTGAAGAATTATTCCAGACATTAAATATTCGATCGAAGGATCTACGCATCGAACTGAATCGAATTGCCCTTGATATTCAACGCACTGAGATTAAACCACATTGAGCGAAACAAATCAAACATTTAGATTAACAATTAGCCCTTGAGTTCGGTTAATTCGTCGGGATCAATGCTTCTGCGATGGTGATAAATCAACAATATGATTGCGAGACCGATTGCTGCCTCTGCTGCGGCGATGATTATAATAAAAATTGCCATTATCTGCCCGTCAAGATGAGGGAATTTGCTGTCGTTGAAAAAGCCGAATGCCACGAAATTTATGCCGGAAGCATTGAGAATCAGCTCAATCCCCATAAGAATCCAGATTGCGTTGCGTTTTACCAGAATAACTCCGATACCGATGGAAAACAGGATAATGCTGACGACGATAAAATGAATTAAGCCGACGCTATGATTTTGTGCAGCCAGAGTTAGCAAATTAGTGAAGTCCATTATTTTTCCTCCTCCTCTGCATCATCATTTTTCTCGGAATTATCGTCATATTCATCTTCATCGTCATCTTTCTCATCTTTCTCATCTATCTCGTCTTCGTCTTCTTCAACATCAACGTCATGTTCTTCCTCATCCTCAGCATCAATGGTAGTTTCGTCAGGATTTTCAACTGCATCAGGTTTTGAATCAAGCTCTTGCTTCCCAGACATTTTTTCTACGCTAACATCTGGTTCACAAGCAATTTCCTTATTTTTCCCAACTGTAACATCACGCCTGCGTGCAAGATATGCAGCACCGATGAGAGCGACCATCAAAAATACTGAAATTATCTCAAAAGCATATATATATTCTGTCAGAAGCTTTTCACCGAGTTCTCTCGTTGGCGGTTCAACATTCATCGCTGGTTGTTTCGACCACTGTTCACCGCTAGAAACGATAAGAATCACAAATAAGAATGCAAAAACCGCTCCTGCAACAAATAAACCAAGTATAGTTGAAACACGCGTTGTCATGTTCTGAGAAAGTGAAACCTTATCCTCCTCACTGCCCTTTTCTTCACGACGGGTTAACATAATTCCAAACATAATCAGAACCATTGTCGCGCCGATGTAAATGAAAAGCTGGAGAAAACCAAGAAAATCAGACGCCAGCATCAGATACATCCCACCAACACCAAAAAGCGTGAAAAGTAAACCGATAGCAGCATGAATGATATTTCTGCTTGTTAAAATCCACAAAGCAGAAGCAATTGTTGCTATTGCAACAACATAAAAGAATAAATCGAATGGAGTAAATGCAAACACTTGTATTTCCTCAGTTAAAACATGCATGCAATTAAATCAGCATTAATCGAAAATATCAAACGAAATCGAATAATCAATGCTTTTTCAATTGTGATATTTACTTTATTATTTGCTATTTCTTTTGCTGTTGATGATAACTTCAAGCGAATTACCGTTTTTAGTTGGTTTGAGCAAAATATCATTGTCTAAAAATGCTTTGAAATATGGTTTAAGGAGTTTACCGCGCCATCCGTTAAGATTGCCAAGAAATTCAGAATGTTCATTATTCTTTTTAGCTTTGATAAGCTTATTCAGGATTTTCCCCTCCGTTAAGAAAATATCGGAAACCTTGTTTTTGATTGAAATTAACCGGATTACTAGTTCCATGAAATCATTGCTGATTTTCTGCTCTGTGTTAAGACAATTATTCGCTGGTCTCTCAGGAAGTTCGGTAATTTTTGTTTCATAGCCCTTCAAAATTAATTTGAGTAAACTATCACCGTCATTTTCCAGCAGTTTCTTGGGAATACTACGGAGTCTGTTCAAATCATCCAGATTTTCGGGTCTTGAGTTAGCAATCTGTATTAATTGATGGTCAGTCAATATCTGCTTAGGTTTCTGGTTGTTTTCGATTGCGCGAATTTCACGCCAAAAATACAATTCTCTGGCGATTCCGATTTCATCGTGTTTAAGCTTCCATAAATGCTTAATTTTAAGGAAATTATTATCATTAGCAGAAAAGTTTTCAACTTGTGTGTGCAATTTTATAAATTCTTCATTAACCCATGACCAGCGTTCCATTGCATCGATTTTTTGTGATAATCTTATGTAAAGCGGGAACAAATGTAAAACATCGGTTGCTGCATACCTAAGCTGTTTATCGTTTAATGGGCGTTTGTCCCATTTAGTGAGAGTTTCACCCTTGTTGATTTCAATGTTGAGATATTTTTGACAAAGATCGGCATAAGAACGTTTGCCTGAGCAACTGATTAAAGAAGCTGCAATCTGAGTGTCAAAATAATTGTCAAATTGGGTCTCAAAAAGATTTTCAAGAAGAAATAAATCCTGAGCACCCGAATGAAAGATAATTTCCGCATTTTTGAAATATTCAGCAAGAGGTTTCAGGTCAAGCTTAATTGGGTCAAATAATAAAATCTTACTGTTTGTACAGACTTGCAGCAGGCTTAAAAT
>CAYZQB010000070.1:0-14877 GCA_964480395.1 uncultured Planctomycetia bacterium | reverse complement strand
TTGCTGGATGCTCGAAAACCTTGTATTTTCCAGGTGCAACTCGGACAGCATTCTCATCATCCTCTTTTACTTCGGTTTCTTTTGGGTATGCACCGTCTTGAGCAGCGACTGCACATATCATTTCCTGCGAAAGGAAATCCTCCTCAATGTCAAATTTGCCGAATATAGAATTAGGCGTATCAAGATGCAGGTCATCAATTTGTTCCTTAAATTTCCCGAATTCGCTTGATATTTTCGCAATTGGGTCAAGGGCTTTAAGAGTTTTCGGGTCTTCACCAAAAAATTTCTTCCCAAGGTCAGTGCTAAGAGAATACTGGTAGATGCTGTCTTTACCGAGTTTCTGTGCAAAATCTATAATCTGATGCAAATTATTGTCCTTTTTGTCTTTTTCTGCAGCAAGATTGCGCAATTCAACAACGCAAGCCATGTTTTTTGGTACAAGCCCGAGAATATCACCATCAAAATGCCTGTTGCCGAATCCACGGATATTTGAAGCAATAACATAAGGTGTAAAAAGTATTACTGCTATCACAACAAAAGCAATCTTATAAATTACTCCCCTTCGAACGAACATGATATATGCAGGATATGCAAGAATCCCAAGAGCCAATATCAGAAACACAATGTTCGTGCTGCTTTCAACACCTTTCAGCTTATTCCACCCAAGAATGATGAAGAAATATATATCAACGACGATTAAAAGCCATGCTATCAGCAAATTCTTAAAACTTGCGGGACTCTTCGCATTAGATTCTTGCATTTTCATACCTTGAAAAATTGTTTTATTTTAAACGTTACAAAATGATGCAGGTTGGAACGTTAATTCAACCTATAACTTATAACTTATGTGTCGAGATTCAGAAAATGTTCATTTTGATGCTTTTTTTATGTTCTTGAATTTTGCTTCAAGCTCTTTCTCGGTAAAAATGCCTTTCTCAATTAAGAGCGGTATTAGTGCTGAAGACCAAATTTCATAAAGTTTTTCTTTTTTAACATGCCCTTTTTCGCGAATATTTTTTATCGGTTTCCCATCCTTGATTAACTCCTCAAGAATCGGATCTTCAAGGAAACCTTCACCGAGATTATAAAATTTATTTATCGCAAGCCGTAAAGCTTTGACACTTGCCAGATTCATCTCGACTTTTTTACCTGTAAGGAATTGTATCTCTCTTTCTGCTTCATAATTATTCGGATTGGAGGTCGCAAGTGTTATTGTATCGTTGGTCTGGTGAATCGGCAGAATCATATATCTTTCGATAATATCTGTTGGGATGGATTTAATTAGATTTATCGGGATGATGACATCGTTGAGGTCAACTACTTTCATACCTTCTTGTTCACCTGTGAATTCCAGCAGCTGTTTGTCGTTGATAAATCCAAGTCTGACGATGATAGAAGACAATGGACCACCGAGGGATGCCTGATAATTTCTCGCGCTGTCAAGTTGTGAATCTGTCAGCATACCTGAAGCAACAAGCAGGAAACCAAATTCTTTGTCATCCATGATATGCTCCTTCCAAAAAAAGATAAATTTACAAATATTCCAAAACTCTATCAAAATATGTAAATGTATTTTACTAAAAAAACTGTGATTTTCCAATTGATTAAACACTGTAGATAAAGAAAATATTCGGCAGATTCAATTAAAGTAGTTGTAAATATGTCATTCTGAGTGAAACGAGCATAGCGAGTGAAACGAAGAATCCAGGATAGTCCTGCGCAAAACAGGGAATAATGTAACACAAAATTTCCATTGAATACGAAGATTCAAGGTCAGAATTTTTCATACCTAGTACATTTGAAGGTAATCCACATTACACATTTAGCTAGCCTGGATTCTTCAGTCGCTTTGCTCCCTCAGAATGACAAAATCATTATTTCTTCTAGGTTAAAAAATTTTATGGGAGCTGGGATGCGAACTCGTCGACTATTTTTTTGATTTTCGGGTCTTCAGCAGTATCTTTCGTAATTTTTACCATCTTATGCGACTGTTTTATGACGTTTTTGCCATCTTTCCCTTCAACAAACTCAAGGTCAATCTGCAAAATTGTTGTATTTTCAGTCTCATAGGTTGAGTAAAAGTAAACTTTCGTTTTCAATTTGCTGAAATCAAAGTTGAACTTCGATTCATCAAAATTCTCAGGTATTTTTTCGTTTATCGATAATAATGCAATATCAACGTCAAGCAAGTCCTGTTTAATTACGCTAACATCATCCTTGTCTTTACTTCCTACTAAGAAGATAATTATTTCAGCACCTTCTTCACGAATTTGACGAGTTCTTTCGGTAAGAATTATCTCAGTTTCTGTTTTCTTGTGAGTAAATTCGTTTCTTGGTGATGCATCAACATCTGATTTTCTTAAACCCCTTAAATCTCTTAAACCCAAGGAACTTAGAAAACCGATTTTGTGACCGTTGATTTCTTTGATAACAAAGGGTTTTACACGCCTTTTCAAGCTGCGAGAATGATATCCTTTTCTTCCATATAAATCTAATTCAATATAGTTTTTGTCATTTTTCGATGTTTCACGAGATTTATACTCCATGTTTCCGCTTAGAATGTCATATTTTGTATCTTTAATTGATGCATCGTAGGTATCTTCACCATCTTTGAATTCATTCAATTCAGGTGTGATAATGTCGTATCCCATTTCATCAAGAAGTATCGCTGCTGCCACACCGTTAAACTCATCATAAAATTCCCGCCCATAATCATTCCCGCCTGAAACAGTCAAAGTCGAAATCCGTTCGCTGCGCAGATTATTCAGCACAGTTGAGATTCGGGCGAATCCTGGTCGATAAAGCATATCCTTGTTATTCCCAATCTTGTAATCACCCGACAATATGCAGCCGTCAAGGTTTGCGGTGTAAAGAATCCGGACTTTATTTGCAATTAGCTTATTGTTTTCAGGATTAACTGGATTATCATTGTCATTATTACTGTCGGTGCAGTTTGATTTACACGAAACAGCGAGTGAAACAGAAAAACACAACATAAAAAGCGCAAGCATTTTCAGTATCTGCATTAAAAATTCTCCGGGAATTGATTATTTGTCGGATGCAATTGCGATAACCAAGTCTAACAGATTGCTGTGAAATTTACCATTTTTGTACACAGCATCGACTTTTTCAAGAACTGGTGTAACTTTGTGGTCTAAAAGTGCCTGAATTGCGTCGATTTTGATGTTTTTCAATTCCTCCGCGGTTTTTGATGAAACAATCGCACCTGCATACTTCGATTGAAATCCGCTGTCCTCACCTCCGGTATTAGCAGCAAGCAAACTGACGAAGGGAATATCTCGTAATGCGCTTAAAGCCGCAGCGATAGCAAATTCCTGATTTCTGCCAGTCATGTTTTTATCAAATCTATCAGTAATTTCACATTTTCCTGATGCAATTACACAAATCGGTAACTCCTGCTTGTTGTCTTCGTAAACATCCTTGACGATTGTTGCAACTGCACGTCCCGCTGCTGACGGATCACCGCTCAAAGCCGTTTCAATCTCATGTACCTTCATACCGTAACTTTTTACGTACTCAACCGCGAATTTGCGCATTGTAGTGTTACAGGCGAGTAATATCGGGTCTCTGTAACGCTCATGCGTAAGAATCTTCTTGAATGTGTCCATCCTGTTGCCGAAAGCACCTTGCTGTAGATGTTTCATAACCGCTTGTGGTATCTTATTTTTCAATCCTCGTCGAATAACAATGGCAAGTGCATCGCAGAAATTTGTTTTATCCGGTACTGTTGGACCGGATGCGATGTCCCAGGGATCATTATTGAGAACGTTAGATAGAATAACTGTAACAACTCTGGCATCGCGAGCAAGCCGAAGCACACCACCACCCGTGATTGTTGAAACATGGCGTCGAATCGTGTTAATTTCCTCGATTGGAAGCTGGCTGGTCAGCAGAATTTCACATAATTCAACAAGGTCGTCAAGTCCTACACCTTCGGGAGGTGCAACAAGCATTGAAGAACCGCCACCTGAGATGAAAAACAGAAGCAAGTCTGCAGGTCCGCGCATTGATATCATTTCAATAAGTTTCTTGGTAGCTTCCTGTCCGCGTTTGTCTGGCAAAGGATACGATGCTTCATAAACATCGATGTCGGGAATCTCAACACTTAAACCGTCTGGTACGATGCAAATACCTCCTGCTACTTTATCGCCGATGATTTTGCGTGCTTCTGAGACCATGGCAACACCGGCTTTTCCGATGCCGAACAAATATATCTGTTTACCAAGCGGTAATCTGATAATCTGGTGTTTGATTCGCAGAGAATTCTCGCCGACAAGCTGAAAATTTTTGCGCACAAGATTATCGGGTTCAATCTCTGTTATTACTTGATTGAATATTCCGAGTACTGCATCTCTGTTAGCGGTTCTGCTTGGCATTATTCCCCCACCTGTACATGTAAACATGCTTTTTTTTGCTGACATTGACAGCATGTAAACATGCTTTTCTTTGCAGACACTAACAGCAGGACTCACAAGTTATTTGACCTATTGACAGTGTCGTAAAAAAACGCATGCTTGCATGCCCTATTGACAATGATAAAACCTTAGCCATCAGGATGGTTGTTATAGCTCTCAATCATCCAGAATCCGTTTATCCATACTAAATCATATATTCGCGTAATTGAAACATTTTTTCTTGTCATTAGCACCCAAACCTGAGCTCGCTCCATTTTAGTTATTGCTGTTTGTTCAGTCATTATATCGAAAGTGAAATCGAAATCTCTATCTCCTCCTTTGTCCGGTTTTTTTAACACGTTGCTGTCTTCCGAATTGTTCATCCCTGTGTTTAACGCTGCAATATTCTGTCTCTCAAAGTAAACAAGTTTTGTTAGTGCCTGCTCGTCGCGCAGCAACTCTTCATGCATTCGACCGATGCTGAGTTTCTTCATTGTATCAATATCCGCAAAACTGGCAGCTTCAAGGAAAGTAGTCAGCCTTTTTTCAGGTGAAATCTCATTTTTGCTGCAGGATGTAATCAGAAAAATCATCCCAAAGATACAAAGCTGGAATTTAATGGTTATAGAAGGTTTATTTAGTATGTTCATAACAATCTTCGCGAATAATTGAAAATATGCACATATTGTATGAAATAAAACAATCAATGCAAATTCTCTTAATCGAATTGAATTATTTGCTTTCATTATCGAGAAATTTTCTCAGGAAATCAGCTGCTGCACTTTTTTGGTGTAAAAACCTTTCTAAGTGTGAGCTGGCTTGTGATATATCGTTATTTCCTAATGCAGCATCAATGTCGATTAATATCCTGTGAAGCGCAATTGCACAAACGTTTCCACTAATACCTTTAAGATTGTGAACATGTTGTTGAAGACAAACAATATCTCTGTTTTCAAAACCACTCGATATTTTCTCAGATAAATCTTCAAGTTCATACTGAAATTCACTAAGAATTTCACGGATGAAATCTTCGTCATTACCAATCATCTCTGCAAGTTTAGTCAAATTAATAATATTATCGATGGTCAACCTCCGGAAAACATCATTTGTGTGTAAATACTTAATTCGGCTTTTTTTACAGCTGAATAAGTTATATTTATTTTATGCACGATTAAGCAGTTTAATTTAATGTAACAAAAAGCCAAAGTGAGTGTTAATATATACAAATCCCTAGTTGATATATTGGAGAATTTCATGAGAAGTTTTACGTTATCGATAATATTTTTAACTTCAATACTGGTTTCAGTCTCAAATGCTCAGTTTTTTCCAAGAGCAGGTGATAAGGATAAAATTGAGAATGAAACGAAACAAGCTGAAGAAATCGAGAAAGTTGAGATTGAGAAGCTCAAGAAACTTGAAGAAACAAGGTTACAAAGCGAGGAAAGAATCAAGGAGTTTGACGAAATCAGGAAAGATTTGAGAAAGCAGTATTATTCTGATGTAAATAATAAGGAATCAAAGGAAAATCTTTCAACACTTCTCAATACCGCCATAAATTATTGGCGTGCCAGGATTTTCTTCTACTCAACCAACTACTCAAAATCTCTTGCTTCATTAAAAGCAGATATGAAGGAAGATACTTCAGTTTTTAACATAAACGGGTCGTCAGCCATGCTTTATGGTTACGTAACAATGTGTAATAATTTTAATGCTGACGATTTTGACGATAAAATTGAAAGAAAGATTGAAAAAGAATTAAAATCACTGATTGAGAAATATTTACCTTTTGAGGAAAAGAAAAGCAAAGAATTCAGTCAGTATCAGCAAAGCAGAGCAACTCGTTTGGCAACCTTAAAAATCTGGCTTTCAGGTTATTTAAGCAATATCAAAGCATTTAAGAATCTCAAACAGGAAATTAACAATGACAGCTTCAAATGTCAGCCGATTTGGCAGATGGTGAGATTGCTGAAAGATAAGCTGATGCACCCACTGAAAGCACAGGAATGGATGGATGTTCTTGCTGCAAAATTTCCCGCTGAACCTCATGTTATTCTTGGATTCGACAAAGCGTATTATTATCAACTTTTAGGAGAATCAGGAAGAGTACAAGGAGCAATAACCGGCTTGAAGACATTGAAGAGCAGCATGGAATTTAATACGAGGAAATTTCGTCAGAAAAAGCAGGAGGTTCTTTCGAAAATGCGTGATCAAAAGCTTGCGAAAGAAAATTTAAGTTCAGACGAAATTGCATTACTTGATGCCAATCTCGATGAATTGCTTGAAGAGATGAGCTTTTATACGAATCAGCTTGTAGATGATTATAATCAACGTCAAGATTATTTGAATAATTTTGCGAATGTTAATAACATGGGAGCACATGAATATAACCGTTTTATTGACAGATTCCGAAGTTGGGCAAATGATATACGCGATTGGTAATTTTACTGATTTGACCATCTAAATCTGGTGTTTGATTCGCATTAATTTCAATATCATCACATCACTTTTATATAAGATGAGTGTAAAATTGCGCATATTCATATTGTTGAGAAATGTTGAACAAAATGTGTAGTTATTCCGATTAAATATTCGAGTAATATGTGCTTTTTTAAATTTTACTAATAATTTTTCAGTTTATTGCAAAATATTTGAACTTTAAGGAATACTGAACGCTTTATTAACAGTTAAACAAATAGATTTTAACAATAGTAGGATTTGATGACCGAATACGATATTACTAACGATGAACTGCTGGATTACCTTCGTCATGAGCTTCCTGACGACAGAAGGAAAGAGATTGCGTCAAAGCTTTATAATGACAGTGAACTTCAGCACAGATTCAAGGAAATACAAAGGATTGAAGCTCTTGTTGTTGATAATTACATGTATGGGGAAGTTAATATTTCATCCGATGTAGAGAAAAATGTTGTCAGATATATCAACGAAACGATTGCAAACATTCTCTCAGAAAAAGAGAAAAATATTCTCACTGTTAAAAGACTCATCGAGGAAAACGAAAAGAAACAAAAGGAAAAAGCGAAATCACGCTATCTAATAAGTGGAATAAGCTGGGCTGCTGCGATTATTATCTGTGTTGCGGTTTTATTCAATATTATCGCAGACATTTCTCGCAAGTCGCATGATTTCAACGTTGCAGCAACTTCAACTCTTAAAACCGCTCCGTTTTTGCAGATCCCACCCAAACATAATTTCGATTCTATCGAACTGGAGTATGTGCAGGCACAACCACCCGAGTTTACTGATGATGATATGTTTGATCCGAATGGATATAATCCTCGAGAAAAAAACACGGGCAATGTTAATAATAATCGCAATTCTGCGTTTGTCGAAGCGATATCAAAGTTCGACAAATCTGATTTCATCAAAAAAGCTCAGGGGATTATACCACCGGTTGTGTTGAAAATCGAAATCGATGAAAAAAACCGCGGAGACCTGAATGAAGATGGATTAATCGACCAAAAAGACATTGAAATACTCACGAAAATGCTACAGAAAGGGTCAGCACATAAACTTGGCATCCACGCTGACATAGACAAAGACAACGTTGTTACCCTAAAAGACCTTGTTCTTCTTGCAAAAATCATCAATTCCAAAGTAAAAACCAACTAAGACACAAACTTACAACAAAATGTAAACTTGTTGTTGTATGATGATAAATCAGTGTTTATTCACGTGTTCCAGCATTCTGAAGAAGAAAAAATAATTCACTATAAAAAATTATTCTGTCTTATTTTTGTTGATTTAACGGAAAATAGTCTTAGTATTTTCAAAAATCAAGCCGAGATGGCGGAATTGGCAGACGCGTTAGGTTGAGGGCCTAATAACCCATCAAGGTTGTGCGGGTTCAAGTCCCGCTCTCGGCACCAGAAATAACAAGGGAGGAACATAATCCTCCTTTTTTTATTCTATGCCTGACAGCAGAAGCAAAATCTTTCTTGCAGTTTCCGAAAGCGCGCGTTTCTCAGCATCTTCTCGCTTCTCACCGAGTACAACAGCATAGGGTTCAGGATCGGACTTTATCACATGCTCAACTCCCCTGCCTGATTTATACTTGAATCGAGCGTGTATTGTTATCGAAAGCGATATTTCCGTCGGAACCTGATCAGGTGAAGTTGAAAGAACATTTTGCGAATGATCGATGATTCGTCCTGATATCGAAACATCAGGGATTATGGAATTACTCACAATTGAATATGCACTTGTCATTAATTCTTCAGTAATCGCTTGATTCAATCGGTTTTCCAATCCAGGTTGATACGGATTCGTAAAATTCTCGAACATTTCAAGTTTAATATCAGTATAAATTTTATCATATGGAACAGAACCAAAGTGATATCCGCACCCAGCTTGTATTAACATTATTAAGATTAATAAAATCAGAAACATATGAAATTTAAGCATAATTGGACATCTCAGCGTATTTACCAGAATGGATTATCATTCTTTTTATTTTTCTTACCATTTTTGGGCTCAATTTTTGGTTTTTTTCTCATTTTGTTGTCAGGATTTGTCTTTTTCTCTATTTCTACATCTTGTTTCGATTCAGAATCTTTTTCATTTATATATCTGCGCGGATAATCAGCATCATCACCATCCTCGTCCCATGTGTCGTATTCACCCTCATCTTCAGCGATTTTCTTCAATAAGTCAAGATTGAAAGTATCGTTCGCGTCGGTGAAATCCTCAAGTTCGTAATCCTCAGCAGGTTCAAACTCAATACCAAGATCTTTTTCAATCTTTGTCAGCATATATTCAATATATTCAACCCCAAAGCCCTTCTTGGTTTCAAACGTAAACGTCATAAGCTTCTGGTCAGGCATCAAGCCGAATAGGGGTCTTGATATGAAATTACTTTTAAAATTCAGTATCTGCTCAATCATATCTTTGTTGACAATCTGCAGATAACCTCGACTTTTTATGCCATTCAGCGTAATTTGGTAAACATAATCGCCAAGTTTTTTACCCTTGATTTTGTCATAGATAACAAATGAAAGACCTTCATCAGTTTCTTCAATATAATCAAGCTGGCTCAGTTTCCTCCAAACCATACTCGGGTTCATATCATCAAGTATCGCTACAAGATTTAAAGTTTCTCTCATAAAGCACTCCTGTATTCGATTTTTTCTAAAGGTTGTTGAATCCGATATTTTTTAGACCGATAATAACTATACCGCTTTAAAATATTTGTGGATAATTTCAATTTATTAATGATAATTAGTGTTAGAACATTGAAGTTTTTATAAATATTTTGCGTTTTTATGGATCAGGGAGTTTAATTGATGAACAAGCTGAGCTGCTGGAATATTAACGAACTTGAATTTCCACAAGAAAACAGACAAGAGCAATTAAAATTCCTCTTGAATTATAGCATACTTTCACCATCACGCTACAATCGCCAGCCATGGAAATTCAGGATTGTTGACGATGAAACTGTTGAGTTTTTTCTCGATTTGCAGAGACATTTACCGGTTGCTGATGGCTTCAGGTTTGAAATGCTTTTCTCCGCAGGCGCAGCGTTGAAATTATTTCTAATAGCAGCAGAATATTTTGGTTTCAATACGCAAACAAAGATGTTTCCCGAACCGGAAAACCGTGCTGACATGTACGCGCGGGTTACACTTACTGAAGGTGGAATCAGATCTTCGCAGGCTATGCTGTGCAGAGAAATCACTAAAAGATCTACCGCCAGAAGCGATTTTGTACAAACTAACATCGAATCAAAAATTATTGATGAATTGATTAAAAGTATTTCAGACTTCGACGAAATTACTCTGAAAATGATTGATGAAGACGAGGAAAAGAAGTTTATCGCTGATATCGTCGAAGAAGCAGACAGACGTGTCGCATCAAAAGAGAATTATCATCAGGAATTGAAGAGTTGGTTGAGAAACAATTTCTCGAAAAACATGGATGGCTTGCCTGGATACGCATTCGGCATATCAAGTCTTAGTTCATTGCTTTTTCCAAACTTGTTGTATAAGAGAATACTCGATCCGATATCAGGCACAAAAGGCAGACAATTCACTGAACGTGCGCCGTTAATTGCAGTAATTGGCACAACGAACGAAATAAATCCGTTCTGGCTGCACACTGGCGGAGCATTTATACTTCTCGCTCTTACCGCTGCGAAATATAAGTTAACCGTTTCAACATACGATTTACTATTCAATGTGCCGGAATTGTCCGAAAAACTTAAGCATTATATTGAGGAAACACGTTATGGAGCGTTTTACCCGAGAATGATAATCCGACTCGGTTATGCGTTAAAACGTCCGCAAACACCCAGACGTGCATTGAATGAATTCATCATTAATGGTGAAATGTTGCCACCACCGCCAGAAGGTGCGATTTTCGGCAGCGAAATATATGAAGAAACGGCTGGATTCTAAATTTTTCGGACAAAAATGGTATTTAATGCGTGCGATTAAGTTATGTAACTCCATATTTTAATGTGTTCGTTTTCATATAGATATTTTTCACCATGAAAAAAATTCCAATATTAATATCAAATCCACAATGATTAAGAAGCGTTGTAATTAAGCCGTTTTAATCAATATTTAAAAAAATATGAAATAAATGACTAATTTGTGCAAATGATACGAGACTTTTTTTCGGAATATGGTTTTTAGATATTTGTGATTTTGTTGCACTGTTTGTAGGTTCAAATTTGTGCTTCAAGAAAGGAGAAAAACATGGCAAAAGGTGCTAACAAAGGTGGCGGAAGCAAAGGTGGAAAGAAAGTTGGGAAAAAAGATGGCGCAAAAGCCAACCCGAATTTACCGAGTACAACCGGTAAACCTTCTGGAAAAGGCAGAGGGAATAAACCTTCTGGAAAGTAACACAAAAAACCCCGACTTTGTCAGCATTGCCGGGGTTTAATATTTTAAATCAATTAATTAGTTGTGGAAGTTGTAAACGGTTTTACCGAGTTTGACTTTTATCGCGCCGCGTGCGACGAATTTATTGAGTTCGCTGTGTTTCTTCAGCAGCTCGAAGAATTCATCACTAAACAGCTTAACCTTCACAACGTTCTTATCATCCTCATTGATTGTGCTGTCAACCCATTGCTTATCCACAAGATAAAACGTTTTCGTTCCGATGTTGATAATCTTCGTTTTCGGATTGCCTGATGCTTTGGGAATATCCTCATCCTTCAACTTTTTGTCTGAACGATACTTCTCCGAAGGTGTGCCGTTCGTTCTGCCTGAGCCACCACCATGAGAATCACCCCAACCCTGCGGTCGCTCGGATTTCTCAAGTTTGTTCGATTCATCCGCATCGTCAACAGCACCTTTGCCTTCCGAATGTGGTACATTATCGTTAAACTCGCGAAATCCGCGTCCTTCAATTTCTTTTCTGCGTGTCATATCAAGGTTTTCACGAACAAGGAAACTCGTATAAGGCGTTGGAATTCCATATTTCTTTGAAAGCCGGATGATTTCCTTCTTTAATTCATCGCTTATACCATGAAGCCGAATCTGATTCAGCATGCTGCCGATTCTTCGTGATGCCCACAGATGCTCAATCCAAACACGCTCTGTGTGTTTTGCTTCTGGAGTTTGCCCGACAAATTTCACTTTGATAATGCGTTCATAGGGTTCTCCGACGAGTTTACCCTTAAGCTTCATCGTCGCTTCGATCTTCGATGGTGCTTCAAGTATGTATTTTCCGACAACAACAAGTTGTGTACCTGAGAAAATGTCAGGCAGCATAGTCGGCAGAACGCTTTCAATGCGAACACCTTCGCAGCTCAAACTCACATCGGTAAGCACCGGATTGCGTACTTTATTGTAAAAACTCGTTACGCGTTCGTTAATTGATTCTCCGCTTCTGATATATTCCGTGAAGCCGTGATTCTGCGTTGATAGCCAGTCAAGCAGGTTCGTATCGATAAGGTCACCGATAGCAAAGCTGAAAAGTTTTACATTCTTTGTCTCGTTCAAACTTTTGATTTTCTTCGATATTTTCGCAGGATCCCGTTCAGCAACAGTCGGCTTACCATCGGTCATAAAAATCAATATCTTCGTTCTATCTGATTTCTCATCAGAATACATTTTAAGCGCAGTTTCAAGTGCACCCTCAATATTAGTGCCTCCCTCTGCTCGAAGTCTGGCAATGAATGCAAGTGCGTCTGCCTTGTTTTTGTCGTTGTATGGTAGAAGCTCAGTTGCGAACGGATTGATGAAATCTGAGAAAGCAATAATGTTAAATCTGTCATCAGGATTGAGATTTTTCGTGATATGCGTCAGAGCGTCCTTTGCCTGAATGATTTTGCGGTCATCCTGCATTGAGCCGGAAATATCAATCACTGTAACAATATCTTTAGGTGTCTGCTTAACTTCGGTTGTTGTGTTCGGTGCAATCATTGCGCAGAAATAACCGGCAGCTTCATCAACTGGCTGATACGAAAGTACATTTGCTGCGAATTTTCCTTCTTCGACCGAGTAAAATATCTCAAAATCCTCATGGGGTTTCACCTCCGTCGCTTCGTAAACAACCTGAACACGCTTTGCATCAATTCTATTAATTGTAACCTTATGCGTCGGTGAATACAGGTTGACAATCGGTTTCTCGGATGTGATGTTGACCTCAACCCGGCATCGTTTTAGTGGGTATTTCGAGAATTTCTCGGTATTAAGCGGGTAAAGATATCGAACAAGCCCTTCTTCCTGTGTCAGCAATTCCTTGTATTTGAGTCGAAGCCGTTTCGCTTCATCTTTCTGGAACGGAAATACGCTGGTTTTGTACAACCCCGTCCCAACATATTCCAAAAGTGCTGGGTCAATTACGCGCCTGACATAATCCTGATAAATCTGCCTTGCCTGGTCTGCGTCAAGCATCTCTCCTTTATGCTCCATTTCGCCGATAAACATTGAAAACTGCGAAATATTGGCGTTGCGTGGAATCGGAAACATATACTGCGCCTGTGCAAGACCGCCTGAAACATTCTTGATTTTCTGGTCAATAAACGTCTCTGCATGTTGACCTTCAATGTTTACGGAAACAACATGATATTCAACCGTGAAAGCGTCGTTGATTAACACTGGTCGAGGTGGTGCTGGTTGATGTGGTGGACGATAATGCACAACCATGCCGTCAGCAAGCAACACGCCTGTCATCGCGAACAAGATTAACAAACTAGTAAAAACTGATGATTTTTTCATAATTTCCTCATGTTAACGATATTATTCATATATTTGTTTGACGAAGATTAGCATTCACAGTTTCAACAATTGTTTTTTTACGTCATCAATTTAAAAAAGATTTTGTATAAATGTCCCTGAATATTTTTGGAACTCGAAAAATGGATGATGAAATTGACCTTTTCAACGCTATTTACCTGCGGATTAAGTTCGAACAATCTCTGGGGTTGGAATCTCTGCCTAGAGATAAAGAATTAGTCACGGATATAAAAAATGCTTTGAAAGATAAACGAGTAAATAAAGATTCAAAATCAACAACTTCCGTAAATGAGCCGAAATCACAATCGCTTGAAGATGTTGAGAAAGCATTGCAGAATGTTAAAAATAAGCATGTTGCGAAAAGTATGAAGAAAAAACCGTTAATTGAGTTTGCGGATATAAAACTTGATGACAGCACATCAGATAAGGATTTTTTAAAGATGGAATTATCAGCTGATGAAAAACATGAGACGATAAAAAACCTTCATGATGAAATTTTACGATGTCAGCGATGTGAGGTTCTCGTAAATCATCGTAATAAAATTGTACCTGGTGCCGGCAATATCGACTCCCCGCTTGTTTTTGTCGGAGAAGCACCCGGAGCTGACGAGGATAGAGAAGGGATACCGTTTATCGGGCGTGCCGGAAAGAAGCTGACTGAAATCATCGAGAAAGGCATGGGAATTCCGCGGAAGGAAGTATTCATCTGCAACGTGCTGAAATGTCGTCCGCCCAAAAACCGCGACCCGCAACCCGAAGAAATTGAAAATTGCCATGGATTTTTGAGCAAACAGATTAAGATTATCAAGCCGAAAGTAATATTCGCTCTCGGTGCCTATGCTGCAAGATTTATGACCGATAATAAACCAACGTTTCCACTTGGCAAACTGCGTGGCGAGTTTCACAAATATAAAGATACCGACATTCTCATTGCCGCCACGTATCACCCGTCATATTTAATCCAGTATTATACGAAGGAAAACCGGCAAAAAGTTCTCGACGATACAAACATGGTGCTAAATTACCTGAAGAAACAAGGCATTTACCCCTGGTGGTAAGATTCTTCTTATGCCAGTGTTTTTTCTCTCTGTGAACTCTGTGTCTCAGGGCAAGAACCCATGTCATTCTGAGGGAAATAAGAAAAGTCCTCTTACGATGTCATTCTGAGCGAAGCGTAAGAATCTCAGGTGTTCCATCGAATGGTTCATGTCTGTGATGATGTCGGATATCGAAAATACATTGATGTCAGCGAAAGCGAA
>CAYZQB010000069.1:0-15124 GCA_964480395.1 uncultured Planctomycetia bacterium | reverse complement strand
TCGTCGCCTTCATCCCTAAGCTTCATCTGTGCTTCGAATCGTTCGCGCTGGTCAATCGGGTCGTTTAGCTCGCTGAAACCGTTGCCAACCTCGGAACCCGCAATCAGAATCTGAAAACGCTGCGTTAATTCTGGATTGTCCGTATGTTTCTTGGCAAGCGGCGAAATAACCGTCGGATGATTTATCAGGAAACAGGGTTGAATCAACGATGTGCGCACATATTTCTTGTAAAACTGGTCGATAATGCGACCGCGTCCTGCTTTCGGCTCAATTTCTATTGACAAACCATGATTTTTAATTGCAGCCAGAAGTTTTTCTTTCGTGTTCTCCACCAAAATATCAACGCCCGTCTTCTCTTTGATAATTTCGCAATAATCGATGCGCTCCCAATCCCCGCTGAAATCAAGCATTTGTCCTTCAAACTCAAACTGGAGCTTGCCGAAAGTCTGCTCAATCACGGTTTGGTAGAATTCCTTCACAAATTCCATGAGCTGTTCGTAGTTGATGTACCCGAAGTAAAATTCCAACAGAGTGAATTCCTGCAAATGCTGAGTTGACATGCCTTCGTTGCGGAAAACTTTCCCAAGCTCGTAAACGCGCTCGTATCCGCCGACCATTAAGCGTTTCAGGTGCAATTCAAGCGAGATTCGCAAGTACATTTCTATGTCAAGCGTGTTGTGCTTGGTGATGAACGGACGTGCTTCCGCACCACCTGGCACCATCTCAAGCACAGGTGTCTCGACCTCGAGAAATGCGTTATCATCAAGGAATCTGCGCATGTTTCTGATGAATTCTGAACGTTTTATGAATAAATCGAACGCTTCTCGGTTTGAGACAAGGTCAACATATCGCCTACGTAATCTGGTTTCCTGGTCTTTCAATCCGTGATACTTTTCCGGTAAATCCTGAAGTGATTTTGTTAGAAGCTCGAAGGTTTCAACGTAAACAGTGATTTCACCTGTTTTAGTCTTGAAAATGATGCCTGTAACGCCGATGATGTCACCGACTTCAAGTAATTTTACTTGTTCATATCCGTCGCCAAGGTCGTTTTTTCTGAAAAATGCCTGAATAATGCCTGTTTTGTCCAAGATATTCATAAACGAAACTTTGCCCATGCCGCGCAACTGCATTATTCTACCGGCTACCGAGAATTTATCTTCACCTTTCCCGCCTATTTCGAGTCCTTTATATTCTGCCTGCAAATCTTTCGCATAGCCCGTAATCTCGAACTTTGACGGATATGGATCAATTCCGCTTTCAATGATTTTATTCAGTTTTTCAAGTTTATGTTCGCTTGGCATCCTTCACTCCAAATATTGTGAATCAAGGATTTCACCAAAGCAAGCTATAAAAGTCAATGAGAAATGTATGATTTTCGCAAAATGACGCTATACGTTTGAGTTATTGTAGACTTCGAGAATTGTTCGTTTTATCTCAGAAATTCCACAATCTTTCAGCAAATACGTATCTGCACCAGCATCGAGGAATTCCTGAATGTATGAATCTTCGTTGTGCATTGAAAGCCCAATGATTTTTATCTCCGGCATTTCCTTTTTGATAATCTGAGTGGCTTCTACTCCCGTGAGTTCGGGCATTTTGTAATCCATCAATATTATGTCTGGATTATGTTTTTTAGCTAAATCGATTGCTTCTTTGCCGTTTGATGCTTCAGCAATAATCTCACAATCCGATAGCATTTTAAATAATGCGGAGAAACATTTGCGGATAATTTCGTGATCATCTGCAATAATAATCTTTATCATTTTTCATCTCAATCATCAGCATTAAGTTCTTCTGTATGCTTGTTTTTCATAAATTTGAAGGATAAAAAATCATCAATCGGGTCGCTTTCTTTGGGTCGAGACTTTATAAAGAAGAAAATGGCGGCAATGAATGCGATGAAGCCGATAATTAGCCCCATCAGCGTCATTCCGCTCATGATTGGCACGCCGAACATTGATATGCTAAGGTTTTCCAACCAATTAGCAATTTGCTTTACAAGCGGAAAGCCAGTTTCCATCTGTGCTTTCGGGTCAAGCCCGACACTTTCGATTGCTGAGAAGAAAATCGGGCTTATGACTGCAGCACTTGCGGTAACCTTCGCAGCAGTGGATTTTGCGACATGAGTTGGGCATTCGATTTTCTGAATAATTTTTCCTTCATAATGCACATTAATTGATGCAGTTGGCAATTTACCCTCAGCAACAGGTGTTATCCAGAAAGTAACCTCAGTGTTTTCAGGTGTCAGATCAACCTCTTGGCGTTCAGGTACACAGATGCAGCCCGGGAATTGCGGTACAACGTTTACAACTGGTTTTTCACTTTTAACTCGCACTTTTTCCTTCGCTTCAACCTGCACAACGTCACGTTGAACGATGTGTTCTATTTCTTCTTTGCTGAAAACGACCAAAAGCGGGAAATTCTTGTTAATCTTCATCTGCTTGTAATATCTTACCGTAGTTTTACGCTCAATGTCGATGCCTACTTGATGCTCATGAGATGTTTTTTCCAGCATTTTCTGTGCAGGCATTTCCGCTGGTTGTGCAATAGGTGCAGGCATTATTCTGTGTTCTTTTTTTGCTTGTGCGGAAGCCATTTTTCTCTTCATTTTTGGTGGGCTTGATGTACTTACTGCTGCTGGCGTTGGAGATTTTGGAGCAAATATCTCAATTTCAGGTTCTTCGAGAACATCCTCATCTTCATCAAGAATAATTTCGTCAGAAAGCAATTCATCTATCTCTCGCTTTCTTGCGGATCCTGCAGTTGATATGATTTTTGTATCATTTACAAATTCATCAAATTGTTCTCCCGATTCTTTAAGCATCAGCTCAAGTTGTTCTGAAACCGTTGATGTCTCTACCACTTCGCCAAATTCATCCAATTCAACTGCTTCATCCTCTTTATCAACAACTTCCGGTGATTCAAAATCAGTATCAATAAATTCAACATCTGCATCTTGATGTACTTCGGTAACATCCATTATAATTTCTTCTGCTTCTTCCTCGATTGAATAATCTTGTTCTTCTTCTCCTTCACCAAAAAGCCCACCAAAGTTACCTGTATCAGAGTCTGAACCTGCATGTAGGCTGAAATCTTTTTTAACAGCATCTATATCGGATTTATCCGAAACCTTTGATGTATCGAATGACTTAAGCATTTCATCGTCGAAAGGTGATGCTTCAACAGGTTTTTCATCAATTTGAGCTTTTTCTTTCTCTCTTCTCTCTGTTTCTTGCTCTTGCTTAATCCGTTCATTCTGTAATTCCTGACGTAAGTCTGCAACAGAGCTTCGAGACTCTTTTTTTTCCTGGCTCTGTTTGCCATTTGCTGAGTAATATTCCATGCTGTCATCAAAATCATCATCGAAAATACTCTCGATTTTCCCTTTTTTTTCTTCAGCTTTTTCAGGCTTTTGATCAGCAGGTTTACGGTCTGCATATGAGAAAGAATTGTCAGCCGTGCTGATTAAATCATCTTCATCCTGAGAAATCTTAGGTTTCTGTGGTGGTGATGGAATTTTATCGACTTCTGGCAATTTCACTACAGGATTGATATCTTTATATTTGGGCCAGGATTCGTCTGGTGAGCCGATTTTGATGTAGATCGTATAGTCCTCAACTGTTATCGGTGCTTTACCAGAACCAGGTATCAACTTATCTTGACCGGAAGAAAGTGAGGATTTTTGTACTTTAAGCCCACGGATGCTGCCGACACAACTTACTTTGAGGATTCCCGTCTGAATTTTGACCATCAAAAATCTTGGTGCAGCATGCAAATCGGTTAAAATAATGTCATTGTCAGCTCTGGCACCGATTGTTAAGAAAGTGTCGTTTTTACTCTTACCCACTGTAAAAGGCTGATCCGCTTTAGTTACGTAAAATGAAATCATATAACCACCCTATATATAGTTACAACTCATTCTATTATCGAAAAATACATAGCACGAATTGAATTTGTCTTTTTTTGCTTAATACAAGCAATGTACAAGTTCCCCGTAAATTATATCCCTATTCTACATATTGACACAAGAAGTTGAAAGATTTTGAAATTTTTCAAACTCAATGATGAAATATTCCAAAAAATTATTATAATGGAAATAAAACATAATGAAAAACAATTCAATAAATTCCTTTGTTATAAGTTTAAATTAATATCGATTAATAAACAAACCCCTAGAAGAATGAGGATTCAATGAAAAAAGCTCTAACAGCTCTGCTGTTTCTTGTATTCATTGGCTCAGCAACAGCAATAGCACAAGATTACAGATTATATCCACCACCGCCACTACCCGTTTACGAAAAAACCAAAGCTGAGCAAAATGTGTGGGTTTATGATGTACGGGTGGTCGATACGACTAAGGGATATGTGTTTACAGCGAATGTCAAAGCTCTGTTCTTTGCAGGTCTTGACAGCGAAGGAAATCGGATTCCTTATAAATACTCGAAAAACAGAGGTGATGTGCAACAGGACGATCCGAGTGAGTTTGAATTGATTGATGAAGTATTCTCGGGAACTGCATATATTAAAGTCGGGCTTGACAATAATGTTGTTGCCAGAACAAAATTTAATGTTACAGGCGGACTTGGTGACAAGAAAAAAGCTGGTGAAAAAGACGGCATTATTGAATTTGATCCAATTCCAAACACTCAAAAACTGCTGACAACGATGTATACGTTTGTAGTCGAAATAAATCCTGGTAGCCAATATAAATTCAGGGAATTTATCTGGGTTGACAAGGAAGTAAGTGCACATGTAGGCGCGCCAGACGGTGACAACGTTAAAATTATAAGGGATGATCCTAGAAGAACTTTAGCGATTTCTGTTGATTCATTTGTTCTAATACGAAAGAACGATAAAGGTCGGCTTGAAACTTTTAAGGAAGGTGCAATTCAATTTTACGAAAATGCGCTATACCAAGCAAAATACCTCAAAACTTATGAAAAAGAACTGGAAGGCCTGAAAGAGCAAATCAAAAATGAGAAGATTCTCGTTAAACGAGAACGCCTCGAACTCACTTATTATGATTTGGCTGCACGCATCGAGAAATACAAGCATTGGAATAATGACACGATTAATAAAATCTTGAAAGCAGAATTAACAAAAGCAAGTTTAAGAGAGAAAGAATTTAAGCTTGCTGTTTACACCTATGACCGTCTGGCAAAAATCAGCATTGTTAATGTCCTTGACAAAATTTTCGAATTTTACAAGGAAATATATTATACATCTTTCGGTTGCAGCCCGAATTGGACAAGTAAAAAGACAGAAAAATTGAAAGAATATAATAAATTATACAAAATCAGCAATTATTTGAAAAAGGGAACTCCCGGTGAAAAAGTTGAAAAAGGTGATTGGAAAGGTGAAAAATGGCTTAGTAATCTTGAAGATAATTGGATGAAAAAAATCGAGGAAATTAAAACAGATTTTCGAAAAATTTTCGGCAATGCTATGACCGATAACAAATCTAATCCGAGTGACCCAGATTACTTTGGCATGAAGGAAGACGGCACACGAAGATTTTGGGAACCCGTGTTTAAAGCAGGTTATGAAGAATTGTACAAATTCCTGTTTAAGGATGAAATGCTTGAGAAAACAGTGAAAGCACTTGCGAATTTACTAACACAGGAACACAGCATTATAAAAAATCCAAAATTTCCCTTCGTAAAAGAAGGTACGGTAAATGCTTCCCCGAGTCCGACTGCTGCATATTCTTATACAAAACTCGTTAACGACATTAGGAGCCAGATTTGCAAACTGATTTACTCGTGTAAAATACCTCCCGAAATTCCACTTTGGATGCAGAAAATAAAAGTCGACAAAAAAGACAAGAATAAAACTGAATGGGTATGTCCAAACTGTAAATGTAAATCCGCACACCAACCTAAAGATGGTAAATGTCCTGTCTGCGGTACACAGATGAAAGAAGTACCGAAGGATTCAGGTTCAGACGAACCTGGTCCTGGTGAATCTGGCAGTTAAGACGTTTTCACTTTTTTGAATAATTTACTTGATTTGACGAAAACCATAAAATCCCGGGTATGACACTTGGGATTTTTTTCTTGGAAAGACTCCGAAACAGGATATTTTCAATTAAGCAATGAAAAATCGTTGAGAATGCAATTGGATTTGCGTATAAATAATCAGATAGAAATTACAGGTTGGAATATGTTTGAGCAAATTCGGAAATATCTCATATATGCAATTGTTATCAGCGCAATAATCATATTCTACGTTTTTAACAAAAATGTCGGTTGTACTAGCATCGATTCAAATTCTCCGAGAATCGGCGTTCTGAAAAGTGATGACATTGCTCATCTGGACAGAGTGAATTTAGATGATGATTTGACTGCACTTGATTACAGCGATGTTTTACTTTACCGCACACCTGATTTAAAAAGAAAACATTTTCTGGGTCGGCTTGTTGGAAAACCCGGAGATAAGGTCAGTATTGAAAAAGGTCGACTAATAAGAAACGGTGAAAAGGTTTATGAACCATATATCGAAAGTGAGATAAAGTTTGATATGCCAGAGATTTTTATACCTCGAGGGTCGGTGTACCTGCTTGCTGACAGGCGTCTACAGGATATGAACGATTCGCGTAAGTTCGGTCCTATATCAAGATGGAATATACTCGGAAAAGTTACAAACGCTGACGAAGATTAGACCTTAGCAAATCTGTTTTAGATTGAGACCAAAGTTATTTTGAGTAATTTCCATTAGCATCGACAAGAGTTATCGGAACCAACATTGGGGATTACGCGTAGCGGTTTACAATTATTATTTCGCAAGTAAATTAATACATGGCTAGTATTAGTATTACTTTATGATTAATAATTTAAGTATAATGTTCGATATTATGTATGTGTATAAAGAATATGTGGACTATAAATTGATTATAGCATTTTTAACGATAATATTTGGATTTCAACCGATTCGTGAGATTAGCTTTGGTTAAGGAATATGTATGTTCTCTAAAATCATGCTGCTGTTTAACCAATATTTTTGTTGCGATTTGAATACAGTCATCCTGCAAAGTGCTGATAATTCGAGTAAATTGCAGGATTCACAAAGCCAACTTTCAAATTGTGACATTGCGTTTATTGATATTACATATTCAATATTTTTACTAATTCTGACGCTAGCCATCAGTATTGCAATAATTTATTTTGTTTTGTACAAGCGTTTATCAAAGGTAAATAGGGCTTTCAAGAAAAAGCTGAAAAACCTCATAAGTGAAATCAACATCGGAAGCGAGTATTATAAACTCATTGCAGAAAACACAAACGATGTTGTATGGATTTTCAACATTGACACTCAACTATTCAGTTATATCAGCCCATCAGTAAATAAATTTAGAGGTATTTCGGTTGATGATGCGATGAAGCAGAATCTTCACGAAAAACTCACTCCGGAATCATATAAAATTATTATGAAGCTGCTTGATAAATTGACCAAAACACATATTAAAGATTGGCAAAAACCTGTTAGATTCGAGATTGAGCAATATCGAGCAGACGGCTCGATTTTTACTTCCGAATCCTATGTTATGCCAGTGTGGGACAAGCAAGAAAAACTCATCGCATTAAAGGGTGTAACACGTGATATTTCAAAGCAGAAAAAAGCTGAAGAAGACCTTGAGATTACCGAGCGTAGGTTTATCGATGCCCTTGAGAATTCAAAACAGATTCTATACAGAATTGATTACAGCAATGAGAAATTCGAGTATATCAGCCCATATTTTCTTGAAAAAACAGGTACAAGGCTTGAAAAAGACGAGAAATTGACAATCAAGGATTTCATCGAACTTGTGCATCCCGAAGATAAATTCATGCATGAAGGGCGCGATTATTCAGAATCCGATTTCGCAAATGAGAGCAAATTATCATTTATGCGAGAGTTCAGGATTCGAATGAGCGATGGGAGTTTTCATTGGTTCAGCGACTGGTCGACGTTGATTTTCGACAGTGCAAAAAATGTTCTTGCTAATGTTGGGTCGCTTTATGACATCGATGAGCGTATAACAGTTGAAAACGCTCTTCGCGAGAGTGAAACCAGATTCCGATCTCTTGCAGAAAACAGTAAAGACATTATTATTCGCTTTGACCGCGAATACAGACATATTTATGTGAACCGTGCAATTTCAACGATTTTTCCTTTCAAAGCTGATTATTTCATTGGTAAATCGCATAGAGAGCTTGGTTTTCCAAAAGAATTCTGCAAACATTGGGAATGCAATATTGAAAATGTATTCAATCAGCGTATTACTGTTCAAGATGAATTGAATTTCGAAAGCGAAAGCGGCACAATTATCTTGGATTACATGATTTACCCGGAGTTTGATGAATACAAGAATGTTAAAACTGTTCTTACGAACATTCGTAATATCACCGAGAAGAAAAAAATCGAATTTGACCTAATACAAAGAAAATTCGAGTACAAACTTATTTTTGAGAACGCACATGATGCAATATTGATTGAAGATAGCGAGGAAAGAATTCTGGATGCAAATACATCTGCAACAAGATTGTTTGGGTATTCACGTGATGAATTGCTTACAAAAAAAACAAGTGAATTAGTTTCGTCAGAGATGAAGAACAAGAGTTCACATTCACTTTATAATAATCCTGAGACAACCGAAGACAGACAGTTCGAGACATACACAATATGCAAAGATGGTAGCAAAATTCAGGTTGAAGTAGCTTTGGCGACTTTCAATATCGGAGAAAAACGCATGATTATGTCAATTGTCCGAGATATTTCAAAACGCAAAATTGCTGAAGAAGCACTTTTAAGGTCAAAAAATAAGCATAGAACACTTTTCGAAACAATCAAAGACGGTCTTGTCCAAATCGATCTTGAAGGTCAAATCATTAATGCAAACAAGGCAATGACTGATATGCTGGGTTTTAAACTCGACGAAATAAAGCAAATGAAATACCTTGATCTTCTTCCAAGCCAGTGGCATGACCATATGAATAACGTCGTGTTACCACAGATCATGAAACGTGGGTATTCTGACGATAGCGAAAAGGAGTTTATCTGTAAAAACGGTAAAATTATTTCAGCGATGTGCAGAGCCTGGATTTTGAAGGAAGATGGTAATGAAAAAGCACAGATTTGGGGATTAGTTAAAGATATCACCGACCTGAAAAATGTTGAGTTAAAACTAAAAAAGGCAATGGATGATGCGGAACGGGCTAATAAAATTAAAGGAGAATTTCTCGCTAACATGAGTCACGAGATAAGAACACCGATGAATGGTGTGATTGGCATGTGCAATTTGCTACTGTGCACTGGTTTAACCGAGGAGCAGCTTGATTACGCGGATTCTATAAAAATCAGTGCTGAAACTCTGTTGAAGATTATCAACGATATTCTTGACATTTCGAGGATCGAAGCAGGCAAAGTAGAGTTGGATATTAAAGAATTCAACATACGCAAATGGCTTAAACAGACAAATAGCATAATTTCAATGAAAGCTAAGGAAAAAGGTCTTGAATACATAGTAAAAATCGAAGATGGTGTACCGCCAATCTTATATGGCGACCAGCTTAAGTTGCGACAGGTTGTCATAAACCTTGCAAGCAATGCTGTTAAATTCACTGAAAAGGGCAAAGTTTCAATAACCGTATCGAAGATTGAAGAAGTTGATAATGATGTAGTATTAAAATTCTCAATAACCGACACCGGCATTGGTGTTATGGAGGATAAGCTGACTCATATCTTCGATTCTTTCTCTCAGGTTAATTCATCATCAAAGCGAGTTTACAGCGGTACTGGCTTGGGTTTGACAATATCCAAGAAAATCTCGAAGCTCATGGGTGGTGAAATCGGTGTTAATAGCGAAATCGGAAAAGGATCAGAATTCTGGTTTACCGCAAGATTAGCGAAAAATCGGAGTAAAGAAACGAAATTGGAAGTTTCTGAGTTCCTGCAAAGGTTGAAAATTCTCGTTGTCGATGATAATTCGCCTGATGGATTTATTGTTAGGGATCAACTTTCGCTTATGAAATGCAAGTTTGACGAAGCAACAAATACGACTGATGCAATACAAAAACTTGAACAAGCATATAGTAACAATGAAATGTTTAAGGTTGTTTTGATTGACAGCAGCATTGGTGATGAAAAAGTGAAAAATCTCATCCAAAAAATAAAAGAAACACAAAACATCCGAAATACTGTGCTAATTCTGCTTAAAGCATTCGGAACAGCCATGCAATTTAAGGATTCCAAAAAAATCAGTATTAATGCTGTCCTTGATAAACCAATAAAATACACCGATTTACATGATATTCTAGTATCCGAACTTATTCAAAAAACGCCGGAAACCTTGGATACATCAAACGTCGTATTAAGTGATTTTAACGTAATTGAGCAATTCAAAGCTGATAACAAACATGCAAAAGCTCAATCACAAGAAAATGACTTGGTTGATGAAGAAAAAAAGATTGGCAAAATTCTTTTAGCAGAGGACAACAGGATAAATCGAAAACTCGCTTTAAAAATACTTTCAAAACTCGGTTTCGATGTTATTGCTGTTGAAAACGGTAAAAAAGCGATTGAAGAATTGAATAAAAATGAATATGACCTTGTATTCATGGATATTCAGATGCCGATTATGGACGGAGTTGAAGCTACGAAACAGATTCGAAACGGTGAAACAGGCAAGAAAAACCGGAATATTCCGATTGTTGCAATGACGGCACATGCAATGAAGGGTGACCGCGAGAAATTTCTTGAACAAGGATTGACCGATTATATCTCCAAACCTATTGATATTAAGAATCTCACAGAAATACTTGAGAAATACACCAATTAATTGATAAATCTTAACATAATAAAGTAAAATCAGTTCTTAGAACAGTGTTATACATATTGGACATTAACTAGGTGCATAATGACATATCGTACCGGATCAAATCAGCTTGATGAAACAATCGAAGGATTGATTGCTTTGGCTGGCAGCACTAAAAACAATGATATTTATTATGAAATCATGACAACTGTGATGAAACTGATTCAGGATAATACTGATAGAGCAGATCTGAAGATGTTGAACTCAACCTTCAAGGAACTCAGATATTCAATGAAGATTTTCCATGAATATCGAGATATACCAAAAGTTTCAGTTTTCGGATCTGCACGTACAAAACCTGAAGATCCTGGATATAAACTAGCGAAGCTTTTTTCATATGCAATTGCACAAAAAGGATGGATGGTCATAAACGGCGCAGGTCCTGGAATTATGCAGGCAGCAACGGAAGGTGCGGGAAGAGATAAGGCATTTGGCATAAATATTCGGTTGCCATTCGAGCAAAAAGCCAATGAATTAATTGATGGTGATAAAAAACTTATAAATTTTAAGTATTTTTTTACTCGCAAGCTCTTCTTCTTGCGCGAAGCACATGCGATTGTCCTTTTACCTGGCGGATTCGGAACACTTGACGAAGGATACGAATCTTTGACGCTTGTGCAAACTGGCAAAACGAATCCGATACCAATTGTGCTTTTAGAAGGTGAAGGATCAGATTTTTGGTCAGAATGGGTCGAGTTTTTCCATAAACATATGATTCCTCGAAAATTGATATCAAAGCAAGATGTAAATCTTTTCTTGAAAACAAGCAAAGTACAAGAGGCAGTCGACGAGATTATCAACTTCTATTCCAATTATCATTCAATTCGATATGTGCGTGATTTGCTGGTGATCAGACTAAATAAGGTTACTGATAAAATGATTGAAAGGGCAAATAATGAATTTACAGACCTGCTGATTAATGGTGAATTTGAATCATGCAAACCGATGCCTGAAGAAGCAAATGAACCTGAACTCGCAAATCTTCCAAGAATAAAATGCCGTTTCAAACGCAGTAATTTTTCAAGGCTTCGAGTATTCATTAATATGCTGAATAAAGAATGATTTCCCTAAATAATTTAAATTTGCGTATAATATGCGATAAATAATCTGAGCAATTGAAAAATTTACTGGAAAATTTCTCAGATTGGCTTAAATTAACAGGGCAGGCAAGCCTGCGTTTCTTTTACAACGCTGACAAAAAAAAGGCAGAAAGTCTGCTTTACATGCCCTATTGATGATGTTGAAAACTAAAAGCAGAAAGTCTGCACGGAAAATAAGAGGACAAATATGATATTGGAAACTATTGCACAAATCGTACAAGTAGTTTCGTTTATATTCGTTGGACTATCGATTCTTATTCTAATCAGCACAGTTCATAGAATGTATCGTTCGATTTACGGTAAGTTGCATCATCTGGCAAACGCTCCTGCAATCGGCATCTTGAAGCTTCCTCGCGATATTATCTTGATGCTTGCATTCGGATTCTTCGGTATGATGGGCTTGTTGGTAACAAATTCACTGATGGGGTATAATGTCTTCACTGAAAAAACTAAAATCGGCTATGTCGAATATCTCGGACAATTAGAATCCGACCCATCACTCATCCGGATTCGATACCAAAAAACCGATGATGACGGCAATCCCATCGGAAGTCCAGTTGACACAGTTACTGCAGGAGATTCAATCGTTTTGTGGTACACGATCGTTACTGTTAAACCGACGTTTCTTCAGCTTGGGAAAAAACAGGTTTATAAAATAGACTATATCGGTGGAGATTTCTGGCAACCGGTAAGAAATGGCAAATTAAACTTCGCAGCCATAGAAGGTGGTAGACAAAAGCGATTCAAAGAGATAAGAGACACCACAAAACGACCATTCCCTTATAATCTGTGGGTTGACAGCGTACAGTTTGCCAAGCAGGAATATGCTATCGATGATCTGAAAATTGGTGTTCGGTGTGATGTTCTTTTAGTTCATAATGCGGTTCACATTGATAACCCAACTTTGTTTAAACTCAATGAAAACAAGCTTTTTATTACAGAACTTGGTTTAAAAGTCCAAGATATTGAATCATCGACAGAGGAATACGGGATTGAAGTAATCGAAGTTGTAGAAGGTTCAAAATGTGCAGATGCTGGTATTAAAGTTGGTGATATTTTATTACGAATGAACGATAAAAGACTTGAAAATATCAGAAATATGCGATTTAACCTCATTGGTATAAGTAAAGGAGGCAGTGAATTAATAAAGTTTGGGATAAAAAGAAACGATGAAGAAATGAATATTGATGTAAAATTTTCAAACAGATCTCGTATTACGATTGAAAGTGAGTAAATGCAAATCATTGAGATTTTACATTGAAAAAACAAATTGTTTTATGATTGTCATATTTATTGTAGAATGCTTGAATTGATAATTTGGAGTTCGTATCGCAGAAATATACTTTCTGACTAAGAGATTTTGAAAATTAGCAGCAAGTATAGGAAAACAGCGATTTTTGCGATGACGAAAAATGTTGCTTGCAACCTTAGGTTTTAGAATTATTATTATGAAGTATCAAATATTTAAAAAATTCGTATTTAGGTTTTGAGAAATATTGAATAAAATTAATTATTCGAATAAATTATGGTATGATTTAATGTCAAGTATATTATAATATTATACAAAATTAGCAACAGATTTCTCAAGAAGGGAGAATTATTATGGCAGACCAGCATTCAATGTGGCGAACACGTACAACTTTTCGCAGTGAATTGGATATGGCAATCGAAGAGTTGAGTGCAATCTACGAGCAACAAAAGGAGGTTTACGACGATCTTCGCAAAGAACAGTCAAGAGGTCGTAAGGTCTTGCAGCGTATTGATGATTTCGCATGGCGTGAGGTTGATGAAAAACTTATTCGTGCTGAAAAACTCATCAAGAAAAAAGGTTACATGGTCGCTATGCTTGGAACATTCTCCTCTGGGAAATCCTCGCTTGCGAATTCACTCATTAAAGCACCTCACTTTCTGCCAATTTCACAGGGTGTTTGTACTTTAACAGTTGCAGAAATCAAGGGTACAACAAATCCTAGCGATGAAAAATGTGTAGTCAAATATTTACCCAAGGAAGGAGCTTTCCGCAAAGTTTTCGGTTCTGACCTTTTCGAAAATACGCTGAAACTTCATATTCGTGAACTCGATCCCTTCAACGAAGCACGCGCAACGGATTGGGTCAATGAAGCTATAGAAATTTATGAAACTGCTACTGATGAGGACCAAAAAGAAAAAGCAATCAGACTGAGTAGATTCCTTGGCGCAATAAAAAAATATGCTAGCAGACTGGCACAAACTATCGAGGATACTCTTGATAATAAGGCGTTGTACCTTTCAGCGCAGGGGAAAGAAGGAGAAGGAGATCTCAACGAAGGACATCTTTTCCTCATCGATAAAGTTACAATTACAGTGCAAAATGATTTACTTAACGCAGATGATATTGTTTTCCTTGACTTGCCTGGTGTTGATGCGCCTTCAATTCGTGATAAAGAAGTTACTTTCGATGCCATCGAAGAAGCCGATGCAGCGATTCTTGTCATTCCAGAACGCGGTTTCGCAGCTGCTGACAGGGAACTTATTCAACGTGTAGGCAACTTCCAAGAAGAAGTGAAATCGAAAATCTTTGTAGCAGTTAATAAAACCGATATCCTTACACCTGAACAAATCACAAAGTTCGAATCAGAATTTTTCCCAGGATTTGAAGATACCGTTCACACAATGGGTGTCGCATTTGACAAAGTCTATTTCACATCTGCATATTTTGAGGAACAAAATCTTCTTCTTGCAAAAGGATCAATGAGTGCAAAACAAAGAGGAGACTTCGAAACCTGGAAAGCAGACCTTGGCAATAAACTTGCTTTAATTCGCGAAAGAATCAACTCACCTGCTATCAAAGACAGACTTGAACCTGTTTTTGAAGTGAGCGGTGTTGGTGAACTTCGTACAGCTTTAGAAAATTACCTGAAGGAAGACATCAGAAAAGAAAGAATCAAAGAAATTTATTTCAGATTACGTGATGTTCAGAAACGTTTCGATTGGCTTCTCGATCCTGAACGCGGCAAAATTGAAGCTAGCTCAAAACTGCGTGCTCAGCGTATCGGCGAATATTTCTACGACACAAGCGAAAGATTCACCACACTAATCAATGAATACAGAGAAAAGATCCTCCCAGTAAAAATCGAAGGTCAAATTGACAAATTCCTTCGTGAAAAAGCTGGTGGCTTCGCTGAAAAAGCAA
>CAYZQB010000068.1:0-15326 GCA_964480395.1 uncultured Planctomycetia bacterium | reverse complement strand
AACTCGCAATTTCTGTTCTTTTCCTCCGAAAGTATTTTTCAAACACAACCTAGTCATTATAGTGGGAAACGATGGATTTGAAGGAATCGGGGGTTAGGGAAAGGATTTCGTTGGGATTGAGCCGATTACGTTGCAGATGTATTTTCCTTTGGAGTTTTTGATGCACAAGGCAATGGTTCGGACACGCGGTGCACGATGAACGCCGAACTGGCTATGCCCACCAATATCCGCAACACTCCCCGGAAACGCTTCCGGCACAACCTTCTTCAGATGCGCCATCTCTGCTTTCGTCGCTTTCCTATTTACATTCTCTTTAATCAACTCAACTAAATTTCATATATTTTCACCACAAACATTAACTTAAGTATATCATACAAGAAATATTACTATTCTGATTAAATGCTTCATGAAAAGACAATATAAAAAACGCTTCGAAGCAAAATACCCCGAAGCTTTGGAATTTATGGCAGGGGAAAGACGATTCGAACGCCCAACCGGCGGTTTTGGAGACCGCTGCTCTACCAATTGAGCTACTCCCCTAAGTTTATTAAATTATATTATTTTGCTGAGAAGATGCAAATACATTTTTTTAATTTTATTAATATATGCTGAAATGTCTGAAAAAACAGCTTCTCAAAAGAATACATGAGTATAATTATTCGATATTCATCACAAATATTTTGTCGCAAATTTGCTTACTTTGAATTCTCAGCAATCTTCAAAAGAGTAATGGATTTATTTTCTAATGTGTCAACTGCGTTACAGTATTGCTTAAAAGTGTCATACTCAATTGTGTCGTAAATCGCTGGAAAAGTTTTCCATTTTCGTGTTAATATGATTTTATTTTCAAGTCTTGATACATCAAGAAGGTATATGAAAGCCTTTGTAAAATAAAATGCTGATGATGGTATATTCAATAACATGTAGTTATCTGGAATGGCAATAATACGACGATCGATGTTGAAAGAATATTCATTTTCGTCAATTTTCATTTTTAATTTACGTTTTGCAGTTGGCGTGAATTTGTGGAGTAATTCTAAAGGTTTTAAGCACATAGAAACTTCAACTGTTTTATTATCGATTTCGTGAACTGAATTTAGGAATTTGCCTTCAATATTAATTGTCAATGGTTTGTTGTTATCATTATTTTCAAGCTTATAAGTTGAAATTAAAAAGTTGGAAAGTCTATCATTGATTATTTGAGTTAACAATTGCCTTTTATTATTGTCAGAAAATTGTGGTAGAAAATATTTTAGTAAGTTAGAATTATTTAATGACAAAATTGTTGAACCAATAGCAAGTGCTTCAGAAGATTCAATATCAATATTAAAATTAGATGAATCTATTAAATACTCAAAACACTTATCGTTAGCAATGATAAAATAATCTATTTGATTATTGAACGTAAATCCAATTGCACCGGGATATGGCATAAATCCGAATGGTATATGCTCCATTATTCGAGGATTTAGTATCTGATAAATATAATTATCACCATTTTCAATACGAACAGCATCAATATAATCGATGTCTGCAAAACTATTATTGTTTTTAGATAATTCATATTCCATAAGTGCTTCAGTGGTTAAGACTTTAATTTTATCATACTTAATATGAGCATAACTTAGCAATGCAAAGAACAATATTTCGCGATTTCCAGATCCTTTAATTAGGATTTCAGTAGGAGAATCAATAAAATTATCATTGGTGATACTTGTAGCTACAAAATTGTAAATTGACTTTACTTTATCGAAAATGAGCTTTTTATTTCTAATTAATTGTTCAGCTTTTCTTTCAACGAGGAGTTTTGATGCAAATGTTACTTTTTTTTCGAGTAGATAAAAATGTGCTAATTGCGGATCAATTGTAGCATTAGTTAAATTAATATATGGCAGAAAATCAGAAATTTTTGGTTCGAAATCGTGTTCTTCGGGTACTGGTGAAGAATTTTTTACTTCATAAATTGTAATTTGATACTCAGAATTATCATATATTTTTATTGGTTTAACTAAATTTTCAATTATGTTTAAATTTGTATAATATTTTGATTTTAATATTACAATTCTTGAATTGAGAAAATACTCTTTTCTTTCAGGATCTGAGAAGTAAAACTTAGAATTAAATTTCTCTGTAATTTCTCGAGAAATAATAATTTGTGTACTTCCAATTTCGATTCCTTCAAAATTAATTGTATTATCCAAGACAGATGGTTCATAAATATCTCCATCTGATTTAATGACCTTTGCTTCTATTAAATCCCCTGATATTGATGCAACGCCATATTCTTCAACACCTTCTTGAGTTAGAATTTTTCGAACTGTAGTGATAATACTAGTTGAAGAACCATCGGAGAAAATACGTTTTATCTCTTCGTCAAGCAAAACTATACTCGAAGCATTAGGATAGTCAATTGGATTAATTTTGGTTTCCAAGACTTTATTAAGTGGTAATGAATACAATTTATATAATTCTGTATCACTATTCTTCAACAAGTGTAAGAGATATTCTTTTTCAGCAATATTTTTTTTGTGATTCATTTTAATTGATTTAATTAGATAGTTGATTCCTTCGGATTTATTATCTAGTAAAAAATAAATATCAGATAATTTCTTTGCATATTTTAAATTAGGAGTCTTATTAAATAATTCTTTACAAAATATCTGCGCTTTATCATATTCACCACAATTGACTAAATAATCACAATAATCTTCAATAATGTTAGTAGCAGAATCCTTAAATAACTCTATAACATTTAACCACAATCTATTTACTTCAATAAAATTGTCACCATTATTTTTACATACTAACAAATAATCTTTCCATAAATGATAGGTTTTAATGGAGTGAGGTATAATATTAAATAACATTTTATATAATTCTTTTACTCTATTAATATTATTATGAGATTGATATATATTAATCTTCATAATTAATAATTCTACATCATTCGGATACATTTCAGAAGTTTTTGTGATCATCGAATGTTTAAGAGCAATCCAATTCACATCTTCATAAAATTTGATATTTTCTTTTAATATAACTTTATTTTGGGGATTATCTCTTAAAATATCAACAAGTATTTTTAATGCTGAATTATAATTATTTCGAGAATTTTCATATTCGAATAAATCTATTTTTGGCTTTATTAAATCCGGATAATTTTTAACAAGTTCATCTAATATAGGTTTTGAGAAATTATGTTCGTAATTGGAAGGCAGACTAGAATATTGCGAATTATATTTTGCAAAAAAATAGCTATAAATAGGTGAATTGTAATTTTCATGAAGAGTTTTAAGTGTTTCCCATATTTCATAATTATTATTTCTATCAGAATTTAATGCATGAAAAAAAGAAGCAATATCTGAATTAGATGTAAAATATTTCACGGATGTATATATTAACTCATTTAACGATAAATATTTATTATTTTCTATTAGGATAATTTGTTTATCATTGTTATGAAATTTCCAATATATATTGAATTTAGATAAAATTGACCATTTACCGTAATCATAATAAAAATGAGTATTAAAATCAATATCAGAAATAGAATTGCCATCAAATAGTAAAAATTCTGCATTAAAATATTTGGGATAATTCTGAGTTTGAATGACAAAATCGAATCTGCCTTTGCAAAACTTAATTGGCAACAATGTACTATTACTGAAATTATCGTCATTAAAACGTTTTTTCCATGAATAACCATTTATATAAATATCAAGATCGTTTTCATCCAATTTCAAAAATAACTCAGTATCTTTATGAAAATACGCTGAGAAAGAGCACAAGTAAGTTTCACCAATATAATCGTTATCATTGTCAAAATCTGAAGTAATCTTGGTCTCTTGTGAAATATTATTAATATAATTTACATTTTTCACTTTTTGATATTTCACATCACCAAATGGAGTATTGAAAATAAAATCTAAATCTAATAAATAAGACCATTGAGTTCGCAATTGCTGATTCCAATTTTCTTTTAAAGGACCAGCAACATAATATTCTGGAACAAATGTCCTTGATTTACAGATTCCATGGATTTTTTCTGTTTCATTATTCAGATAGTAAAATTTTATTAGCAGATTTTCAAAATATCGTCGATTCCAGCCTGTAAAACTTTTTGAATCAATATTTGTAATAGATTTGTAATTATTATAACTTTTCCAATTCAGTCTATTTTTCAACTCATCAGAAATTATAAAAGAATATTTATTTTCAGAATTTGATTTAAGAAAATCCAACATATCGACAATAAGTTTATCATCATTTGCCATGCCCCATGTGTCAAGTGAAAACATTATATTGAAAACTTCTTTAAGATCATCCTCTTCAGTAATTTTGTTATCGATCTCATCGTTTGCACTAAATGCAAGATTAATTATCGAAAACACTCCAACTAAAAATATATATCTTATTTTCATTCACATCCTCGGTATTATATTTTAAAACACTTTTTTTTCAATAACATTGATTTTATCATGTATTTAGCTTTAGAATATTAATTTTTTTCGTAAGATATTGTAATTCAAATACCATTATCTAAGGTAAATTATGGAGCAACCAATCAGAGCTGGAGTTATCGGAGTTGGACATCTTGGTGCAATTCATACAAGAATTTATAACGAGATTGAAGATATAGAACTTGTCGGGATTTCAGATTCCGATGAAAACAGACTTGCTGAAATTAGTAATAATCACAAAACTAACGGCTACATAGATTACAGAGATCTTATTAACAAAGTGGACGTTGTAAGCATTGCAACACCTACAGTAACACATTATTCAATTGCAAAGGAAATGCTAAATAATGGCATCCATGTGCTACTTGAAAAGCCGATAACTGCTAATGTTCAGGAAGCAGAGGAATTGGTCGAGATTTCACACAAAAAAGGTGTGAACCTTCAGATTGGACATGTCGAACGCTTTAATCCTGCAATGAGTGCGCTTAAAAACTGGGTGAACGATTCACTTTTTATTGAAGCGCACAGATTGGCACCCGTAAACCTTCGTTCCATGGACATTGGCGTTGTTCTAGATCTTATGATTCACGACCTTGATATTATCTTATCTGTGGTGAATTCAAAGCCTAAATCGATTCAAGCAGCTGGAGTTAACATCCTTACCCCTGAATTTGAGGACATTGCAAACGCGAGAATAGTTTTCGAGAATGGCACAGTTGCAAACGTAACTGCATCAAGGATTTCTCAAAATCCTATGCGGCGGATTCGATTTTTCACACCCAAAGGATATGCCTCAGCTGACTTCCATGCAAAACAGACATTTTTTCTGATGCTGTCAGAAAAACTTATCGATAAAAAATTCGACATACGCAAAATCGATCCTGAATTGCTTAAAACTCCCATGGATTTTCTTTTCAAGGATCTTATTGAAATCAAGAAACTGCCAATTCAAGAAACTGAGCCGCTAAAAGCTGAGATTAAAAGTTTCATCAAAGCAATCGTTGAAAAGAGAGAGCCGGAAGTTCCCGGTGAAGCGGGTTTGAAAGCATTGAGACTTGCTTATCAAATTCTTGATAAAATCAAAGAAAATATACAGGAAATCAGGCATTTACGAACTGACTTGCCAAAATAAGGCTATTTTGTTTAAACTTATATTGCACAAATAGGCACAGTTAAAGCTTAGTTATTTAGTAACCGCGTCTTCAATCAATGATGCAATTTCATTTTCTCGTCCCTGAAATTGCGGGATTTTATCGTATCCTTCACATAGGATTATTACTCCTTTATTAATTACATACCAACTTGGTGCTTTACCATTATTGGGTGGCAATAGGTTTTTTGTGAAGATTTTACGGAAATCTAGAAATGCAGTCTCAAGCACATCATATTCTTCATCGGAAACATCATCTGGAACCATATTTAGTATTTCATCAACAAACAAACGTACAAAAGTAGTTTTATTCGATAAAGCCCTTATTTGTTCAAGTGACCAGACGCTTTCATCGAGCGCCCTGCAAGAAGCTCAGCTGTATTTATTTGTCAATTCAAGGATAATCGGTTTATCTGGAAATTTTGCTAACAATCCTTGCAAACCCTTGTCATAAGGATATTGCCAGTCGAGATCGTGCCAGCTTATTTCTTCAGGAATCGTAAAAGTTGTGTTATTTTCATCATCATCAGAATTATCGGTGTTGTTGATTGAATCTGTTTTTCGGAGTTTCCTTAGCAGGTTTCGGATAATTTTTGCATCAGTTTCATTTGATGCTGACGATTTATTGAGAAATGACTTCAATTGTTCGAGCTTTATACCGATGGGCATTATTGCATCTGTCTCAGCATGAATTGTTTTATAATTCTGAATTTGATACTTCCACTCAATCGATGTGAATCCGTTTGACAGATGCTCTGAATGGCAACTTTTGCAGCTTTGATTGAAAACTTCAGCACCTTCGTTTGCTTGCAGCGTTAATTGTCCTTGCTCAATATCTTTATGAAATTGTTTTAACTCAATATCAGCATTATCATCATTTTCTGATGCTTCATGTTTCAAGTATGCAAAGAGTAATTCTTTCGTTCGGGCATCTAAATCTTTGATACCTTTGCATCTTGTTTCAGAATTTGTTTGCAGAAAGTTGAACCAGAATTGAGTGGGGAAAAACATTGGGGGGTAAACTGTATTTCCCTCTGAAGTTAAGTATTTATCGGGGTTGTAAATAGCAGCATGATTTAACTCTTTATGACATTTTGTCGAACATGTTGAGTTATATATCAGATTACCTTTGCCTCGTTCTTCGAAATCAAGCGTATTGAGGTCTTTTTCCTTGTTTTCGATGTATGATGGATAAGTCATCAACGCACCAGAAATTACTGCTGTAATCGCAACAAAGCTTATTATAAGTGCCCATTTCATTTTTTCTCTCACTAAAATAAACGTAATTATATTTCTTAAAATGTAAGGAAAGTCTATAAAATCACAGATAAAATTACCACGAAAATCAGGAAAGTGTTTTGTCAAGATTGAAAGTAAATATGCTAACGCTAACAGAATCGCTTGTATCGCTGAAATATGTTATTTCAGTGGTTGAGTTTGATTTTTACTCGTTTTTTCGATTGATTCGAAGCTGTTATTTTCCGAAACAACACAAAATTTTAAAAGCATCAATCCCAGTAATTCTGAGGGATTAAGACTGAATTGAATTGCAAAATCTCCATTTTCTTTTTCAAGGAAACAGAAACCGACAAGATAAGGCATCCAAAGATTCGAAAATGCATTGCAAACTACTGATTCTTCAACGCCGATAAAGTTTCGAATTGTTGAAATATGCAAAATTGCTACCGAATCTGCAAGCTGACTTCTAACCTCATTGAATCTCAGATGTTCCGTAATATTCTTCTGTTCAACTGAATTAACTGGTTTTATGCAATCCAGAATTGCACCTATGCCAGCAGTATGCATCGCTTCGATTTCAGACACAGAATAATTCATAATATCACTGTTAACTAAACCAACGGAGGTTATTATAAGGACATCTGAATCAATTCTCCAGTAAATATTTTCATGATTATTGACATTATCTCCGATTGGCATATTTTGAGTAAAAACCTTCTGAAGTGCCCGTTCAACTGACACGGTATTTTCACGTTTAATCTGTATGATAAAGATTCTTTGTTCAAAATTCATTAATTGAACAACCGAAACTTCACCGGTTAAGGACGTTATAAACTGTTTCTTATCGCGAATTAGGTCTTTGATAATCGAATCTGGATAATATCGATTGAACCAGCTTGCACCTGAAGCGATGTTGCTGAAATTACAGGATGTAGATGAAACAGCATTGATTGGGACATATTTCAATGTATCAAATTCACTTTTAGGTGAGAACTCAGCTTGCCCAAGCACGAAGCTCTGCTCGGTAGTCGGGACTATTTCGGTATAACTTCCAGAATTTGTGTTTAATGCTTGAATTGATATGGAATTAATCCCTTTTACCAGGATTTTGTTTACCCAAGTGTATGCATTCAAATTATCGAAAACACCATCGCTTTGCTCGAAATCGATGTAGCATTTTAATCCGTAGTCTTCCATTGCAACGAGGTATTTTTTAATATAGTGTTTATCTATTGTAGGAGTGTTTCCCAAAAAGCTTCCTTTAAGCATAACCGAGTATTTTTTGCTGCTAGCAAGCCCAAGTGTATCATTTGAGAGAACAACCAGAACAGGTGGTAGTGCTGTATCAATCTTAGAAATGCGAAAACCCATTTTTTTATATTCAGGATCATTTTTAATTTTTCTTAAAATGTCTGAATTGTCTAATTCAAAGATAATTGCCCACTCATTTCTTTCATCAATTTTGCAGAAACTGCAGCATATTTTTGTAATCGAATCAACAATGGTTTTAGAATCATTATCTGTGTTGAAACCGAAAGAATTTACTAGATCACTAATCAAATGAATTTTCGAAGCACTCAAGAATTCATTGATTTTACTTTCATTTCTAAAATATCTTGATTTTTGAAACAATGATTGAAAAGAATCACAATTATCACATTCAAAGTATGCAAGAGTATTTACAGGTAGATTCCTTCCAATTGAGTTTTCTGTAGAAAATACAGATATAATCGAAAAAAGAACAACCAGAAAAAGCAGAATCATGCTGGATACAAGAAAATATTTGAGTTTATTATTATCTTTGATTGTACTGATTATTCTCTGCGATTTTCGGATTGAATGCTGAAACTTCTTAAGATTCGATTTAGCAATACTTTTCAACCGGTCAGATCCGTATTCTTCACGAGTAGAGATGCGTGGTTTCATGCCTGGATACGGTATCGATTGTTTATTTTCAATAATCTTCAAAATTTCCATAATTTTTTCTTCACCACCCAATTCAATCGATAGTTTCTCCGAATCGATTCTTTTACTTTGCCGTTTATGGATTGAGTTATCTTTGTATGTCGCATCAGAAGCACTAATATGTATGTACGAATCATCCAAGTCATTCAGCAATTGAGAACCTTTTTTATCCATGCTTTGATTAGATTTCATTCTTGAATAAGGTTTTGACGGCATCACAGGCATATCGTCAATACTGAGTTCTAAACTGTAAATGGGCTGAGGTGTTGGTAGTTTAGCTTTTGCAATAACTTCATAAAGCTCCTTTGCACTCTGAAATCTGACTCTTGGTTCCTTTTTCAGAAGCTGAAGTATTACTTTCTCAGTAAACTTAGATATTTTTGAGTTAATTCGAGTTGGTTTATCCGGTTGTTTTGAAACTATCGACGATAAGAGCATTAAATCAGTAGGTTCGTTAAACGGCTTCTGACCTGTTAAACATTCGAACATAACAACACCTAGCGCATATAGATCAGTGCGTGCATCAACATTACTGCTGCTAATCTGTTCAGGTGCCATATAATGAGGTGTTCCAAGGATTTGCCCGTGTTGAGTTTTTCGTTGAATGTTTGTAAGGTCAATTGCAAGTCCAAAATCTGTTAATCGTACAGAACCGCTTTTTCCAACCAGTATATTTCCGGGTTTAATGTCTCTATGAATAATACCGTTTGTGTGTGCGTGATAAAGCGGCTTCAAGATTTCGCTAATTATTGCAAGCGTGAGTTCCTCGGACAACGGAGCTTTACGAGAAATCAGACTAGCTAAGGATTCTCCTTCAACGTAGTCCAGAACTAAATAATATAGATTCTGGTCTTTGCCGTAAGCATTGATATGAATTAAATTAGGACCCTGTGATAATCGCTTTAACATCTTAGCTTCCTGTTTGAATCGTGTGAGATATTTTGCAGGATCAGCAGGTTCAGGGCAGATTATTTTAATCGCGTAAATATTGTCCGAAGATGTATTTAGCTTTCTTGCTTTGTAGACGGCACTATTTCCGCCGAAACCCAGCAAATCAATCAACTCGTATCTGTCTGCAAGTTTGTAACCTTTCAAATTTGAAAGATATGTCCTGTCAATATCGATTGCACCGCTTCCATTTAAGTAATTAAAGACCAATTCTTGTGCTTTAGCATTTGGATTGTTTAGCATCTTCTCGAATTGATTTCCTGTTAGCGAAGACTTGAGTATTCGGGTACTTGCTTCGGAAATTAATTCTCTGTTGATGTTATCTCGACTAATTTCTTTGTTTTTTGGGCTTTTTTCTATCACATTATTATCTGCTGTTATCTCTGTTGTTGTACTTTTTACATCATTTTTAATATCTGACTTCTGATTTTTTCTACTTATAATTCTTCGAGTACTACCCGCAGGTGGTGGTGCAATATAATCAGTTTTTCGTTTGGTCTTATTTCCTTTATGCTTTTTTTCAGACTTAGTTAATAGCTTAGGTTTACTCCGATCAGTATCGATCTGAATATCTTTTACAGCTTTTAAAGAGTTTTCATCAAGATCATCTGTTGAAACAATGTTTTTTTCTATCTCAGGTGTTCTATTCTTTTGTATTTCATTAACCGGTTCAAACGTATTAGATATAGAATTATCAATATTGATATTATCCGCGAATTGTTCATCGTTAGTGTTTACTGAAGTTGTAACGTTTATTTCTTCTTCATTATCCGATAAGTATTCGCTTTCGTCAAATACTGACTCGAATTTAAGCATTTGTAGGTTCGGAACAAAATTTTCAGAATCCTGTTCGAGTTTTGGCATTGTGAATACAAACTTTGAACTCTCATCTAGCGAATGTTTGCTTAAAATATCGGGTTTATTATTTTTTTGCTCAATTGCCTGAATAATACTTTTCAATTCCGGTTCTTCGATAAGATCGTTTTGCCGAATTGCATCAATTAAATCAGTAAATTTACCCTCAAAAATCTGCTCTTCACATGTCGAGATTTCGGATGCATTTATCCCTCTAGCAACAAGTTGTTGCTTAAAAATTTCATAAAACTCCGAAGGAAATCTATCCATTATGATTCAACTTAAGCGGTTTAGTATGCAAAAACAACGGTGCACGGAAATTTACAAAGATTTCCAAACAACAGCTATTAAACCAAAAAGTGCATAAAAGCACAAGTTATTGAAGGTTCAAAATGAATGATTACATCAAGTTATTTATATATGACAATTTGCGCTGGCTCGAATCCGTTGAAATTACTCGCTGAAGCTGTTGTGTACGCCCCAACATTAGGGACATAGAGAATATCATCAACTTGAAGGTCAGGCGGAAGCAATGTGCTGCGAGATATAATATCATGTCCATCACATGTGTTGCCAGCAATAACTACTTCGGAAGCTGGCATGGCATCACGCAAAAGCGGGAAAATTTTATAATCGGTGAAATCGTAAATTTTGCCTGAAAAAGTCTGATAAATTGAATCATCAAGATAAAACCAGGTTTTACCTCTTTTCTCAGTTTTTCCAATGATCCGGGTAACAAGCGTACCAGCAGTTGCGACAAAATTGCGTCCTGGTTCTGCAATAAGCTTGATATTTTCGGGAATTTTTTCGATGATTTTTACAATTTCAGCAACAATGTCTTCTTCGTAAGAAATATCAAGAGAATAATTCACGGGCAGTCCACCGCCGATGTCCAGAATTGCAGTTTCAATACCAAGTTTCTGTGCTTTCTCGAGCTCAGATAATGCAATGTTGAACGCCTTCTTGAAATTTGCTGGATTCAAACACTGCGACCCAACGTGAAAAGCAAACCCGATAATATTTGTGAATTCAGTCTCAAGACTTCGCTTGAGTATTGCTTCAGTTGTTTCAGAATCCGCTCCGAACTTTGTTGATAAATCAACAATTGAGCCGTAATTTGGCACCCAAATCCGAACAAGGATTTTAACATGCATACCTGTCTGCGATGCTGCTTTTTCAATCTTCTCAAGCTCCTCAACTGAATCAAGCGTGAAAAAATCGACTCCAAGCTCAAGTGCACCTACAATTTCATCATATTTTTTAACAGGATTCGCGAATATAAATCGTGAGGAATCAACTCCCTTATTTAGTACAAGGTTCAGCTCGTTTACCGAGGCAATATCGAAATTAGCACCAGCATCAGCAAGTGTTTGAACAATTTCAGGATGTGGATTTGCTTTAACAGCATAATGAGGTGTGATACGTTCAAAATTCTTAAAAAATTGCTTATAATTTTGCTTAACTTCGGTTAAATCGAGAACGATAAATGGTGTTTCAGTGCCTGAATCCAATTTATCATTAATTAAACTATAAACATTATCGGGTAAATAATGCAGCATCACAAATCCTCAAAAACCAAAGGAGTATAATTCCAAATCTAAAAAATGATACTAATTATTGTTCGATATTTAACGTTTCTGTACTTGAAAGTGATTGATGTTTCGCAACGAGTTTAGTAAAGTGTGTGCCACGGAGGGTTGTCCGAGTGGTCGAAGGAGTACGCTTGGAAAGCGTATGTACGTTCGCGTACCGCGGGTTCGAATCCCGCACCTTCCGCTTGTTTTCGGTTACCCGATTTCGATTACTTCAGTAATTTTCGCAGATTGCTGACCAAAGGCATGTATTTGTACTTAATCCCTGATTTTTCATGCAATTGCTGTATTTTACGATGATATTTCTCGTAAATTTCACTTGCTTGATGTTTTTCGTAGGTTAGATTGCAGAAATAAACTCGACAGCTCAATGGTCTCAACTCATGTGCCTGACAGCTTTGATTTAAGAAAAAAGGACACAAATTTTCATCAGTTTGCTGATTAATAATTTCATGCAATTCCCTGTTTTCGGTTAATCCAACCTGAATGTGCAGAATTTCAAGAGCTGTTAAAAAGGGGATATGGTCAAAATAATTGAAATTACAGCACGCACCACAATTGAAACATCTCGGTTTTCGTTCAAGCGTTGATATTTCCTGAGCCAGTTCAGTGTAAATTTGCTGAAGTTTCTGAAAAGTCTCATTCATCAATGATTCTCCGCATATTTTCAGTAACTTTTGCGGGATTTTTCGCTCTCAATATTGCTGACGATACGCAAATTCGTAAGGATTTATCAGCATTCTGTGCAATTTGCTTAACTTTTAATAAATTATGCTCAGTGATTCCACCTATGCCAAAAACCGGCTTTTCGAGTATACCAAGAGCTTTTTTATACAAATCCAAGCCGGGAGTTACGTCATAATGCTTAGTTTTTGTATCAAACAATGCGCCGACTCCAAAATAATCAGCTTTACTGGCTGCAGCGACATCCAAATCTTGTGCACATGCAATTGACAAGCCGATAATCTGGTTCACATGAAGAATTTTGCGAGAATCATCAATCCCTAAATCATTTTGTCCAACGTGCAAACCTTCTGCACCAAGAATCAACGCCCAGTCTGCACGGTCATTGATTATCAACGGGATTTCATGTTTTTTACAGATTTCCTGTGTTTTGCGTGCTAAATTCAGAGCATCCTGCTCTTTTTCCAGATAATCTTTCACTCGAAACTGCACGGAGTCAATCCCTGCTGACAAGACGGAATCAAGCAATTCCCAAGGTTCTGTTAAACAAGCGTTTGGATTAAAAATTAAAGTAAAATTCAGGTTACTCAGATATTCTATGCTGACTTTGTGATTAATGTCTTTTTCCAGAACGTAAGATCTATAACGCATATGTTCAATTTTCTTTGCGAGCCCGGCTGTTTTCTCGGTTTCAAGCTGCTTCGTAAATTCTTCAATACTTCTTAATCCCTCCTGAATCCGCTTGAAATTTGCAGTAACAATCTCCGCAAAATCTGTTCTTTTATACTCTTGTACACCTACCCACTTTTTCCCTAAATCTTCATCAGTATCACGTTCAGATAAAAGCACAACATTATCTGCAATTTGTGAAATCATCAACCGCAGAATCTGACGAGCTTCTTTCAGTTTGCTTCCAGCTTTTTCATCATCAAGCACGAATCTGCAAATATCTTCTACAACGCGATAACCCTCAGCAACGCGATTTGATGCAGCATCCAACAAACGATAAACCGAATGCATAAAACCTCGAAAATAGAGCAAAAACTTCATCAGAATGTTATACTGTTTTCAAAACAAATTCAAATGAGGAATTCTTGGCAGATTCGCAAAACATTTATGAGCTTGAGTATAGCAAACTTCAAGAAGAAATCCAAGATGTGCGCAAGCGTTTGTTGAATGCTTGCTCAACTTTAAAGAAATATTTTGTTGACCGTGATGAAGTGATTGATGCGATGTTTACCGCAGCTTGTACGGGCGAACCTGCACTTCTCATCGGTGAGCCGGGTACTGCAAAATCCGATCTTGTGATTAAATTTGCGCAAACATCAGCAACAAAGGAAAACGAATATTTTGAGTATATGCTCACGAAATTCACTGAACCTAACGAATTGCTTGGACCAATTGATATTGAACGTCTGAAAGCTGGTGAATACTTCCGCAGAACCGAAGGAAAGCTGCCAGTTGCGCGTATTGTGTTTTTAGACGAGATTTTTAAAAGCAATTCCGCCATTCTCAACACTTTGCTGACCGTATTGAATGAGCGAAAATTTTATCAAAACGGTATGCCAGTACCTGTAAATATGATAGTTTTTTTCGGTGCAACAAATGAAATTCCCACATTTGGCGAGCTTGACGCACTTAAGGACAGATTCGCATTGAAACTACCTTGTTCATCTGTACGAGCAGAGAAATTCGATGAATTGCTTGAGTTTGGTCTAAGAAATGAGCTTTATCGCACTTTCAACGAAAAACCATGGCAAAATCTCTGTACAACTGATGATTTTTTGAAAATCAAAGCATATGTTGAGCGGACAATTGCAGGTTTGGATGGCAAAACACATGAGAACCCGTTTTTACGAGACCGCGAGATTTATTTTGATGATCTTTATCCACAATTTGTGAGTTTGCTGGATTTACTTGAGAGTGAGATGCGTGTGAAACTCAGCGACAGGAAGGTGATTAAACTTTATAAATTGCTTCGGATGCATGCTTTTTTGTTCCATGGCGGCGAGATTCGCCCAAGCGACCTGCTCATGCTGCGTTTCACCGCAGACACCGAAAAAACAAACAACCTTATCCTTGAACGCATCCACCAACGTCTCCTTTAATCAATATTTCCAATTAAATAAATTTTAATTCACAAAATTGCATTGTTTATTTATGTGAATTATTGATGCTAATTTGTTATAATTGTTGTGGTTCTGCTTAATGGAGGGGGATTATGCGTTTCCGTATATGCATTTTGATGCTGACTGCTTTTGCTGCAAGCTCGATAATAAGCGCGTGTGATGCCAGATTGATTGGGTTGACCTTTAAGCCATCTTCGTTTGACTTCGGAGCAATCGACCGAACAACCGAGAAAACTCAAATATTTAAATTAAAAAATCAGATAAATGAAGTTGCACAGATAACATCGATAATTTTTTTCGGTGC
>CAYZQB010000067.1:10554-15533 GCA_964480395.1 uncultured Planctomycetia bacterium | reverse complement strand
ATGTTGTGGCAGGTTTGTTTAGCCCTGTATATAAAAAAAATAAAAATAGTAAGAACCCATGGCTAGAGAAACATACAAATGGGAAATGGTTTTTATATAATAGATTTAATTTGGAACATGATGAAAAGCTTCGTAAATGTAGGCACAAGCGTTTATCATATCAAGCAATAGAGCAATGCCGAAAAAGAAGCAGGGAATATCGAAAAAGTGAATAATTATTTTGGTTTGAGGGCGAGGAAGGTGATGAAGCCGGGTTCTTTGTTGAGTTTTTCATATTCATTTGGTGCCACCAGTTTCATTTCTTCTGTCGGGCGATTTTCCACGATTTTTTCAATAAGGAAACCTGCATTGAACAAAGCGTCTGTCATGTTCTGCAACGGACGTTTAAAAGACGGTACATTGACCGGTTTCCCGAAGCCGTTCCACATAATTTCATAAAATTCGACAGTAAAATAATTGTCGAATTCTATGTGCTGGTTGCGCAAATACCAAGACGGATGTCCGCAAGAAAAAATAAAATGTCCACCAGGTTTCATCACACGGAAAAATTCCGAAAACGTGAAATTCCAGTCTTTGATGTAATCCAAAACCAACGGCGCGGAAACGATGTCGAAATATTCATCCTCTGCAAACGTCAGTGGTTGCGCAATATCTGCCTTCAATACTTTTGCTCTGTCGCCAACACGCTTTTTCGTAAACTCAACCATTTTTCCGTTCAGGTCGATTGAAGTTACCTCTGCACCGAGTTTAAGGAATTCCTCAGCATAAATTCCGGGACCGCAACCAGCGTCAAGCACTTTTCTCCCGTGCAAATCCGGCATTAATGCCAGCATGTTGGGACGGTCATAATATGCATTGTATTCTTTTGTCGGGGCAATCTCGTTGTACAACTCAGCGAGTTCGTCCCAAGCATCCTGTCCAACAACATTTTCTTCAGTCATCTGCATCCTCAAGGTTTTCGAGTCATTACACAAAAAAAAGGGAGCCATATCAACTCCCATTAATCAAACATATGTTTAATTTTCATGATTTAATCTTCATCATCTTCATCAAGCTTGCGTTCTTCCTTACTCAATTCCTCGTTCGTTATCCAAAGCTCAATATCAACCTCAGGCAATTCAGGATGCACAGACACTTTTATCTTATAGATGCCCATTTCTTTGATAGGTTCTTCGAGATAGATCGAATTCGGCTCAAGAATAATTCCCTCGCGTTCAAGTGCTTTGAGTATGTGTTTATCCGTGATTGCGCCATAAAGGTGACCCTGAGCGGTCATCTTCGTAGGTATCTCGATTTTGACCGACCCAAGTTTGTTAGCAAGATCCTCTCGTTCTTCCTTGAATTTTGCCATGCTTTGAATATATTTCCGTTTTTCGTTTTCAATTCTGAGTAAATTAGCATCCGATGCTGGCAGTCCGATATTCTTTGGAATCAAATAATTCCTTGCGAAACCGTCCTTTACGGTAACAATATCACCGCGTTTACCAAGCTTGGGCACGTTTTCTCTCAAAACTATCTTAATATCTTTCGATTTCATTTTATCCTCTTGCATTATTTTCCGGTTACATATGGGATCAACGCCATATAACGCGAAAGTTTAATCATTTTTTTCAGGCGATTCTGTGCCTGTGCAGAGTTCCCGAAACGTTTGCGCGAGAACAGCTTCCCCTGCGAAGTCGTGTACTTCAAAAGGAGGTCGAAATTCTTATAGTCGATAATCCACAGAGTTTCAGGCGTCGGATTATTATCTTTCGGTGCTGTAAACCTACAGCGCAATCGATAAGGACCTCTTCTTACTCTCCTTTTTTTCTTTCTTTTCAGTTTTACGGGTTCAACCATATTTTCTCCTGATTATATTGTTTAAAATGGTAAATCATCGTCACCGGGTAAATCTTCGGTATTATCCGAATCATCCAGTCCATAATCATCGAATTCCTCGTTTTTTGACTCTTCGAAAGCATAATCGTCTTTGTAATCGTCTGCATTATTATTGCGATAACCCGATTTCGAGTCATTTCCTTCTTTTACATTCCTGTGTCTATCGCTACGATTGTTATCGTTATCGCGGTAGTTGCTATTCTCACGAAATCCGATATCTCTCGGTTTTTCCGCGCTTTCACCGGGACGATAAAGGAATGTTACGTTTTGTGCAACAACTCTTAATCTCGACCTTCTCTGTCCGGTTTCTCTGTCTTCCCATGTGTCTTGTTCAAGTCTGCCCTCGACCAACACTGCTCTACCTTTTCTCAAAAATCTGTAGCAGTTTTCCGCAAGTCGTTTCCAAACAACGACATCGACAAAAACAGTTCTTTCACGTCTTTCACCAGCAGATGTACTGTACGTATCGTTCACAGCGATACTGAATTCGCCAACCGAAATACCTGAAGGTGTTGTTCTGAGACGTGGATCACGAGTTAAGTTACCGATAAGAAATACTTTGTTTAGTGACAACATAAAACCTCTTCTTTCTCAGCACAAATAATCGTAAATAATTAAGAAATACCTTTACAAAACCTTATTTCTCAACAAGAACAATATTCACTTTTCATTGTTTTCGCTAACTTTTCAATTCGCTAAACATGAATTTTGCTCTCATATATCAGCTCGTTAAAACGACATCATTTTTCGGCTTCAACGTCTTTTTCAGGCTTTGACTTCTTTGAATCCGCAGCTTTGGATTTCTTAGTATCTTTTGCTTTGGTTTTCGCTTTCTTTGAATCTGCAGTTTTCGATTTCTCCGAATCTTCGGATTTCTTTTTGTGCATGTCTTCAAAGTCTTTTTCTTCGTCGAAACTTGAAATTATGATACCTTTTTTGCGTTCTTCGATGATTTTTTGGGCTTCAACTTCAACTTCTGCTTTTTGCTTTGCTTCTTCCTTTCTTCTCTCCTCGAATAGTTTTTTAACCTGCTCAAAATAATCACCATCTTTAGTGATAATTCTGCGCCACTGCTCAAGGGTTGGGAATGGCAGGAATATCTTATCGATTTCATCTTCCGGTTTTACAAGAAGCTGAGCTCGGATGAAGCTAGTATTAAGTTTAATTTCGTTATAAATTTTGTTAACTGAACTTGGTTCAAGCTTTAATGCACCAAGATAATAGACGCCTCTTTTGTGAATCGTACGTTCAATTTTGATTGAATATGCAAGTTTGCGTTCTTCCCACTTTTCAAGTCTGAGAATTGAACCGTTGTATTTCTCTACCATCTCAGTGATAGCAGCAACAACTTCATCCGCTGATTTGTTAGCCCACGACGAGTCAACAAGGAACATTCCTTCATAAAACCTCTGCTTTGAAGCCTGTTCAACGCTTTTCGTCTCTTCTTTCTTGCTCAATGTACCTGTCCTCCGAACATTGTAATTTTCGTACTCAATCTATATAAACGCAATTTATCACCGGTGGCAATGGAATAAATGCGAAACGCAAACTTAATCAAATTCATCAGATATTTGCAAGAAAATTCTGTGCTTTTTTAAAATCTCCCTCAAGCCATTTCAGAATGGTGTCAGAAGCATCGAGAATTGCTGCTTCGATTATTTTATGTTCCGATACCTTGAAAGACGACAGAACATAGCTTGACCAGTGTCTCGGGTCAGAAAAACCGATGCCGATGCGCATGCGCGGATAATCCGAACTGCCGATTTTGCTCGTTATGTCCCGAAGCCCGTTGTGTCCGCCATGACCGCCACTATCACGAAGCCGGATATCCCCAACCTCAATATTCAGATCATCGCTAATTATAAGAATATCCTGGAAATTATCGATTTTATAAAAATCGACCAGACTGCGAACAGCGTTCCCAGAGCGGTTCATGAGCGTTGTCGGTTTAACCAACAAGAACTTCTCGCTATCAAGCCTGTCTTCAGCAATAATTGCATGATGTTTCGAGCTTTGATATTGCAGATTCCGCTCGTACGCGATTCTGTCCACGACCATAAAACCGATGTTGTGTCTGGTGCCTAAGTATTTTTTCTCAAGATTCCCGAGTCCAATCACTATTTTCATAACATTTCGCTTACTTGTTCGATGAGAGAGTGATAATATCAAACCTCAGATGGATTTGGAAGAGAAAATACTGATGAACGGGAAAACGTACAAAAACTGGCTTTCTGATGCGATTTCAAAATTAAATAACGTAAAAGTCGATTTTCCACATCTGGTTGCGGAAGTTATATTGAGTAATGCGTTATCGCTTGAACGTGCATCAATAATTGCCCATTCTGATAATTCTCTTAGCATTGAAGAATTGCAGATTGCGGATGAAATGCTTGAGAAACGGATAACTGGCACACCTTTGTCCTATGTGCTTGAGGAAACAGAATTTTTCAGCTTAAAAATTCGGGTAACACCAGCAGTTCTCGTGCCTGAATCTGAAACCGAGCATTTGGTGCAGGCGGTATTGGATATTGCTGCTTATCCTGAGTATGAAAATATGAAAGAAATCACACTTATCGATATAGGAACGGGTTCTGGATGTATTCTGGCGGCGATTGGTGTGAATGATGCAAGATTTGTCGGTTTTGGCACGGACATCAGCACAGAAGCGTTAAAAATTGCAGAATACAACCTAAATCTACATGATGTGTCAAAAAGGTTTCAGCTTATACAATCTGACATGTTTGCATCAATTCCAGTGTCCAACAAACAAGAAAGTGTCCAAAAATTTGACTTCATTGTGTCCAATCCGCCTTACATTGGATTTACCGAACGAAAAAATCTTCGACCCGAAGTTTTGACGCAACCTGATGTTTCGTTATTCGGCGGGGAAATCGGCACTGAATTTACTATTAAACTTCTTTCGGAAAGTTATCCTCGACTTAAACAAGGCGGATATTTAATTATTGAAATAGGTCAGGATACACAGCATGAAATTATTCATACTGCTGAAAAAATCGGATTTCGATACATCAAATCAATTTACGATTACACACACATCGAAAGAATTTTAAGTTTTAGTAAACCAAACTCCAATGAACATT
>CAYZQB010000067.1:3627-10454 GCA_964480395.1 uncultured Planctomycetia bacterium | reverse complement strand
TTAAGTTTTAGTAAACCAAACTCCAATGAACATTAAAATTTGCTGTTGCTGTCAATTTCCGATACACACACATCGAAAGAATCTTAAATTTTCAGAAACCTAATTGGCAATAGACCTTCACAGGATAATTTCATCAAATTTCCAATCATTCTAAAATCGAAAGAATTTTATATTTCATGTCCACTACATCATTTAAAACGATAAAACAAGCCAATTCCTGACATTATACTTTGACACTATTAATTGAATTTTTATAATGTAGTTCGAAAGTAATTAAGGTTGAAATTCTATGAAGAACAAAGGAATTTGTCAAAATGAACGATTTAGTGCCTGCATTCGAAGTTGCACTTGCGGATAACAATTTTAAGGCAGTTAAGGAAATTTGGTCGGATTTGATTGATCATGAGGTTGATCAGCAGGGAGTTAGCTTAAAAACTCTACTGAGCTTTGCGGAAAAAGTAAAAATAAAAAACGACCCCAAAAAAGCTGCATCTTTACTCACAATGCTCCTCGAAAAACTTGAAAATAAGGAAGAATACAAGGATTCATTTGAAGTTGCTCGAATCATTGCTGAATACAATCCTGGTGAGAAAAAGCTTTTTAGCACTTTAGTTGATCTAATTCCGCGTGTATTCGACAATGTGGATGATATCGATACAATTATTGCTCAGGCACGAGATAAATTCGAAGGCAAATCTCAAGAACTACTTGAATATCTTGACACTTTTATCGCTTTCAAGCCCGATGATAATGTTTATCATGTTTCAGGATGGGGTTTCGGCAAAGTTGTCAGAATTCAACCCTCGGACATGACGCTGGTCGTTGATTTTGAAGACGGTGCGAAGAATCATAAATTTAAGTTGAAAGCTGCCAGCAAAATGCTCGAGAAACTCAGCAGCGGTCATTTTCTCGTCTGGAAGAAAACAAGACTTGAGGAATTACGGGCATTATGCAAAAGCAATCCCGTTGAAGTTGTGAAAATGATTCTCGAATCGGAAAAAATAGAAATTTCACAAAAAGATATAAAAATACGAATTGTGCCGGATATTCTGGCAAGCAACGAATGGAATAAATTTCTGCATAAACTCAAAAATGATTCTCAAACCGATGTCCATCTGCAAATAAGTGCTGGTGGAAATCCGAAATATACTGTAACCGAAGAAGCCAAGCACTATGAGGACGTTACGTTGAACAAATTTAAGCGTGCGCAAGGTTGGCAGGAAAAACTCGTTCTGGGATTCGAAGCATTCACAAATTCAGTTGATTACGACCACAATCCCGCATTTTTAGAGGAAATCTCCGATTATTTTACAAAGCTTATTGAGCAAAATGTTGAAACTAAAGGTACTCCAATTATCGGCGCAGTCATGCTGTTGTCTGAAATTAGTTCTAAATTCGAGCAATTGCATATTAAACTGCCAATGTCGATTGATGATTGCTTCGATGAAAATGATGATATTGAACAAATCCTTAACAATGTTGCGAAACTCCAAATTACGCTGTTCCAGAAGAAATTATTCAAAAACCTGAAAAAATGGTACGAAAAAAAATGGGATGACATTCTTTATCAATGCTTCTTCATGACCTCACAAACTCTGTGGGAAGAATCATTGAAAATTTGCGACAAAGATGAAAAAAGCGAGATATTTGAGAAAGCTGGAAGTGAACTTATTCTAAATTACGACAAATATCCTGAAAACTTCATCTGGTACGTAAAACAAATATTCTCGAAGGCGAAAAAGAACGAAAAACTTGCAGGTGAAGTGTATCATTTATTTGATTTACTGCTTAATTTGGCGTTCAGATTACATCATTCGCAGCTTCGCGGTGATAAGCAGGCAAAAACGAATTTAACCAAGCTGAAAAATCTGGTTGCTGATCCAAAACTATCACTTCTTAAATTCCTACTCAAACACATTACAGAAGCGGAAGCGGATCATATATACAATCATGTTCACAGGACTGAAGTATTAGGTGAAATCGCAAAAACCAAGCTGAAAAGCGAAATTAAAAATGCATTCAAGCAGTTCAAACAGAAATCTATTACGCGAGCGTTACCAAAAATCGATGAAACAAAGGTTTACATTACTCATGAAGGTTTGGCGAAACTTACTAAAGAAGTTAAGAGAATTGAATCGGATGAAATACCAGCGATACAGAAAGCAATTGGTGCTGCTCTCGAACTTGGTGATATTTCAGAAAATGCTGAACTTGACGCTGCTCGTGAAAGAGATATCCAGACAAAGCAAAAACTACAAACATTACGTGAAGATTTGAAAAATCATGTGATTCTCGAATCAGAAAACATCAGTGCTGCAACAGTTGCCATCGGTACAAAGGTCACATTTAACCAGGTGGGAACAGATGTTGAGGAATTCCTGACAATCGTAGGCTGCACCTGGGACATCGACGTTGAAAATTTGATTGTGTCTTACAATTCTCCACTAGCACATGCAATGCTTGGCGCACAAGTTGGTGACGTTATTCCGGTGCCTGCAAAAGAAGGCATTCGCAGAATCATGATAAATAAAATCGAAGTCGGAATAAAATAATCCTTAACGTATTTTTATTGCATTTATTCTGCTCTAAGTGCTAGTAAATTCCGATGTTTGCAATATAGTCTTACTTGTGAGGTCAATTTTGAAGCAGATGCCGGTTCTGCAAGCGTTTATTCTCGCTGATGATGTTTACCAGGGTGTAAATCATCGAAAATTTTCGATTGTTGGTACTTTTAATATGATTAGCACATCGGTGTTCCCGTCGATGTTTCATAAGCCGACAAAGGCATACATTAATATTGCTGAATTGCTTGATGATTCTGAAATCACTCTGCGATACATAGATCTCGATGATTTGTCAGTTTTGTTCGAAAGTCCGAAATTTCCGGTCAAGAAAGCACTGAATCATAGAAATATCGAAGTTATTATTGATATTCCACCTTTCCCGATACCGCATCCAGGTGTTTATCATCTTGAACTCTGGATTGATGATGCATTATTAAGCATTGCAAAAGTCATCGTTGAAAAGATTGAAACCAATCATAACAAACCAACACAAAATTAACAGATTAAGAATAAATACCGCAATACAACTACATTTCACGATAAAAGATAAAAGACAAAAAAAATTCAGCACACCTTAATCTTAAATACAATATAATTTGGATGATTTATATTTAATGTTGGAGAATTTCATGCTCAGAGTAAGAATTATCTCAAATATTGCTGTCTCAAAGGATTTCTTCTCTGTTAAAAAACAGCAGCAATATACACAGGCATATCAGCAGGAGATTCATAGCAATCCGAAGATGAATTTTATTGATTGGATAAGAAAACATAAAATTTTAACACCTGAACAAATTGAGATATTGCGAAAGAATTACCTGAGCTCATGGTTACTTTGTAAGCGTTGTGACCAGAAATTCCAGGTAAAAGACACTGATTATCAAAAACCCTTAAATTGCCCGAATTGCGGAAGTGAAGCACTGGAGATTCTTAAGAAAAGCGAAGGCAAACTAGTAAAAGAAAAACCAAATAAAAAGGGAACCGAGGTTCTTGACATATTTCAGACTGAAACTTTGCTAATTAACGACCATAAAGAAGACTCAGAAGAATTTTTTCCTAACGATATAATCAATAAAAATTTGCAAATCATTGAAAAAATCGGACAGGGCGGTATGGGTGCCGTTTACAAAGCAATGCATCTGAATCTCAATGTTCCTCGAGCAATAAAAGTACTTACGCAGAAACTCACAAAGGACAAAGAGCAGGAAATGCGGTTCATTCGGGAAGCAAGATCAGCAGCGGTTCTCGATCATCAGAACATTGTCAAGGTTCACAATGTTGACAGCGACAGGGACAGACTTTTTATAGAAATGGAATGGGTTGAAGGCGATTCGATTCAGGACAAAATAAAAAGTAAAGGATGCCTGACAATTGAGGAATCAATCGATTATATAATTCAGGCAGCTAAGGGCTTGTCAGCAGCGCATCGCAAGGGCATTATTCATCGCGATATTAAGCCGGATAACCTCATGATAACCGTTGAAAATGTAGTAAAAATTGCAGATTTCGGGCTTGCAAAACCATCTGATGCATCAATGGACATGCAGATTTCACAAACCGGAACAATTCTCGGTACACCTTATTATATGTCGCCAGAGCAGGCACAAAACCAGGACGTAAAATTTTTAACCGATATTTATTCGCTGGGAGTTACGCTTTATCACATGCTAACAGGTGAAGTACCGTATGTTGGGGAATCCGCTATACAGGTTCTGTTTCAGCACATTAAGACCCCATTTCCTTCTATTCGCAAAAAAATACACGATATTCCGCTAGAAATCGATCATCTTATCCTGCGCATGACTGCCAAAAACCCGCAAATGCGTCCTCAGAGCATGCTTGAAATCATTGAAGAACTTGAATCCATTCGTGAAAAATACAATTTCGTACCGATTCGGTTTACTGATTTCAGGGCTTACAGCGGGAGGAAGAAGAAAAGTAAAACCGTTATGCATCGTGAAAAGAAAAAGAAATCTCCGATGATAATATTTTTGCTTTTCGCGCTGATTTTTCTTTTGGGTGGTATTGGTTATATATGGTGGGAATTTGGTAATCTGAGCGATATTTATAGTAAATATTTAAAAACATATTTCAATGATGATTCATTGCTACCAAAAGATAGTGAGAAAGAAAAGCTGAAAGAAAAATCTGAAGATGAAAAAAAAATAAATCCGGAAAACGAGACAAAGAAAAACAATCAACCGGAGCAAACAGAGCCTACCGAGGAACAACTCAAGATTAAACGGAACATAATTTCAGGACGTAAATTTCGTTCACTTAAGGACGAGTTTACAGGCAAAAATTTTTCTGAATATATTAGAAAACTCGAAGATTTTCGTGCTCAGTACGCTGATACAACAATTGTTACAGAAGTTGACGATGAAATTCGGAATGTAAAGGAAAATCGAGAAACCGCAGCAAATAGCTGGTGGATATCAAAACGGGATCAATATCTAAGATCAGTTAATGAGAAAATTTTTGTCAAAGCATACGCTATTCTTGAGTCATTCCCAAAAGATTTTGTCGAAACAGAGCAAGCGAAAATCATTGATGACAGAAAGGATGATATCCGTGATGATGCGATTCTTGAAAGGGATGCGGAAATTATTTACGATGAATTTCTTGCTTTAACAAAACTTGAAAAACTTACAAAAATCCAGATTGACAGAATTGGTGAAATTACTGAAAAAATCTCAAAAAAATACAAAGACACAAGGTTTTATAAGCATTTGACAGAAATAACCGATTTTGAGATTCTTGCAAAAAAAAAGTTTGATACTGAGGAAAAGCGGAAGCAATTTGAGGAAAATAGAGCGAAATACAACGATTTGATGAAAACTATTAATGATTTGCTTGAGAATAGAAAGTATCAAGCTGCGATTGATTTGATGTTTCAGCAGAGGGAAATATTCGACGAAAAATCTGAATGGCGTGTCAAAATTGATGAAATAATCGAAACCAAGCAGAATGAAGTTACTGAGCTTTTCGCCAATACCGTAAAAACTGCAAAAAAACAGGTTAATGACGGGAAACATCTGGGTGCGGAAGGTGCGGAAGGTACTTTAAAATCAATTTCGTCTTGGGGACTCACGGAAATGTGTAAGGAAGCGGAAAAACTATTACAAACGGTTTATCGAGAGTATATTGAATCGAAATTAGAGAAACATTTACTCGAAAAGAGTTATAAACCGGGGATTATTGTTTGCGATAACATTTTGGCAGATATGAGATTTGAACAGCATTTCAAATATGTCAAGTATCGGAAAAATGAGTTTGAGCTATTTTCCAATGGTTTTGTGAAAATTCCTGCAGTTGAGGTTCCAGTGTTTGACATCGGTCAAACGTCAACCGAGAAGAAATGGAAGCAGTCCGAGTTTTATATATCACAGCATGAAATCACGAACATGCAGTTTCAGAAATTTATTGATGCGGATGGATATAAAACTAAAAAATACTGGTCAGATCAGGGTTGGAAACTTCTCGAAACTGGCAAATTCAAGTACGCAGGGGGTAATAACCAGCCGAAAACCTGGGGTTCAACAAAATGCGATGCTGATGAACTCAATCAACCGGTAACAGGGATTTCATATTACGAAGCTGAAGCAGTCGCCAATTATTACGGATGGATGCTGCCAACCGCTGAACAATGGCTGATTTCAGCTGGCTGGGATAATGACAAGAAAAATTGGCGTCAATATCCTTGGGGTGATAAATTCTCAGAAAATAAGGAAAAACCAGCAAATCTCAGCACTGAAAATAATCGTGCGAAAATTTCAGATGTCGGCAAATTCAAGAACGATAAAAGCTACTTCAATTTATACGATTGTGCTGGGAACGTTCGTGAATGGATTAAAACAGCTGAGAAAGCTGAAAAAGCAATGGTTCTGGGTGCTCATTTTCTGCAGGATGATGGAGAAAATAACGCAAAAATAGGGAAAATAAACTCGATAAAAAAAAACTTGCGAGAAAGTTACACCGGATTTCGCTGTGTTGTTATTCTGCAAAATCCCGATGCGAAGTAACATTATTCAGGTAGTAGTAAACTGTAAGGTAAGTATTAAAGGATTCAGAACATTGTCATTCCCAACTTGATTGAGCAGACGAAGTCCTTTTATTATCCAAAAGTTTCATCTGTGATTTCGCTTATATAAACACCGTCTTTCATTACTGACCTTTCAACAAAAAAAGGGAAACAATGTTCCCCTGATTTGCAATTCTTTGAAGCAATGTAAAATATTATTATTTATCCTTGGGGTCGTCAGG
>CAYZQB010000067.1:0-3527 GCA_964480395.1 uncultured Planctomycetia bacterium | reverse complement strand
TGACTTCGGGTTTAGTTTCTGTCTTGACTTCAGGTTTAGAGTCAGCTTTGATTTCGGGTGTAGCATTTGTCTTGACTTCAGGTATTGCATCCAGTTTGGTTTCAGGTTTAGCGTCTGTTTTGACTTCATCAGCATCTGCCGGTTTATCAATTGTTTCCGAACTATCACCAGTCGGTCTTCTGCGTAAAGTCGGACGCTTTTTGATTTCGATTTTGCCGTCTTCACCTGCGGGTTTGTCGAAAGATCTTCTATCACCACCTTTTTGCGGTCTGCGTCCTTTGCCTTTGCTGTCTTTGCGTTTCTTAGATTCATCCATCTTACGCATTTTCTCTTCTTCGAGTTGACGCTGATATGTTTGTACTTTTTCCTGCCGTACAAGTGCTTCAGCGACGGCTTTTTCATACACTGCTTCTTTTTCATCCAACTCCATCAGATTTACACCCCGAAGCGATTCTATCTCAGAGCGTGAGCGAAGCTGTTTCAAACCTTCAACCACTGCACGAACGATGTTGATTGGATTGTTTGAACCAAATGATTTTGACAAAATATCCGTAATTCCCAGTGCTTCGATAACCGAACGCACAGCAGCACAAGCGATAATCCCAGTACCAGGTGATGCAGGCATAAGAAGAACACGACTGGCACCTGATTTGCCGATGATTTTGTGAGGTATTGAAGTTCCCTTTATTGGGATGCGAATCATCGATTTAACAGCTTTTTTGTATGCTTTGTCAACTGCTGACGGGACTTCATTCGCTTTTCCGAATCCGAATCCAACTGAACCTGATTTGTTGCCAGCAACTACGAGAGCATTGAAAGAAAAACGCCTGCCACCTTTGACAACCTTAGCAGTTCTGTTTATCTTAACGACATACTCTTCAAATTCTTTTTGCATTTGCTCGTTCTGTCTCATCTATTTTTTCTCCTGTTTATAATTTCAATCCGGCTTTGCGAGCAGCATCAGCAAGCGCTGCAACTCTACCGTGATACCGATAAGGTCCTCTATCGAACCTAACCTGTTTGATACCAGCATCAAGCGCTCTTTTTGCGATAATTTCGCCGACTTTCATTGCTGCTTTTTTATTTCCAGCTTGCGGTTTGTTGTCATTAGTTTTGTCAATCGTTTCACGAATATCTTTTTCAAGTGATGAAGCACTAACGACGGTTTTAGAGTTTTTGTCGTCAACAATCTGAACCGAAATGTTTCTCAAGGAACGTGTAATGCACATTCTAAATAGTGTGTTACGGGCAGCTTTAACTCTGCGTCTGATTCGAAGCGATCTCCGAACCTTCTGTTTATTTTTCCATTTTGCGTGATCCATTTCATCTCCTTTACTCAACCGCATCAAAAAGCGCAAATAAATTGCGCCCCGATTCTCGCGGTCGGGGCTGAAGCAAACTTATAACAGAAAAGCAAACAATTCAAAAAGGTTTTTCGCTAATAATTAACATTTATTCGATTATTTTATTATTCTCAGAATTTTCAGGCAGTAAACCATTCATAACATTAATTGCTTCTCTAAGTTGATTATCATCTGGTATGCTGAAAAACGGTGTATCAATTTTGCTGGTCTGTAACTCTTCTTGCAGCGAAATCAACGTTGCATGTCGAATTTCTGAAAGCATGATTTTTTCAGTGAGTTGATATTTTTGTGCGATTTCGATGAATTTTCCAGCATTTGGGTATTTTTGCAATTTGTCAACAGGTTCATACAATTGCCTGCTGAAAAAGTCTGGTCGAGCACTCATCTTAAGACGCATTTCCGCAATAATTTCCACAAGATTTTCATTTTCACGCATCTTTGCAATATGTTCGAAATCTTCAGGTTTTATTGTCAGTTCATTCTTCATGAAATCAGGAGTGATGCCGATGTGATGCACTTTTTCACCTTTAGGCAAAAAATATGTCATCACTGTCATGTATAAAAGTCTTGTATCCTTGCTGCCGCCCATCATTCCGAAAATGCCACCTTCCGAATCCTTTGTCGGGGAACTATTCAATACTATTGCGGTTTGCCCGACACCTTTGCCATAAGTCTTTGTGCCGACAACAACCGCCCGTTTATGCGACTGAAGACAACCTGAGCTCATTTCCGATGCTGATGCTGAAAGCTTATTCACAAGAATAACCAATGGTAAATCGAATAATTTATCCTTTGTCGCAAGATAATGCGTAGTTTCATTGTCGATTTTTTTTGCTTTCATACCCGGCTGGAACATCTCCGCAAGTTTCCCTAACGGATTGTTATACGTACTTTTCGTAATTGTAAGAATTTTATCCTTTTCGAGAAAAAGATCGCAAAGCCCCAGTGCGGAATTGATTGCACCACCGGGATTATTGCGCAAATCGAGTATCAAACCTTTAACTTTTTGCTTTTCCAATTCGGTAATTATCTTCTGAACCGTTGTATGAAGCGTCATTGTGAACATCTTTGTGCGAATATATCCAATGTTACCCGGAAGCACTGCGCCGACAGCTTCTAAACGGCTGAGAGTACGCTGTTTGCCGACAAGTTTTATCGCATTACTAATCCCTTTGCGTTTAATCCAAATTGAGATGCTTTCGTTGATATTTGCTGTCAGCAGCGTTTCCATTTCCTCATTTTTCTTGATTTTGCTTAGCTTGGTTCCGTTGATGCTGATAATTTCGTCCTCAAGTTTAATGCCCATGTAAAATGCTGGATAATTCCACTGAATGAAATTCGCATAAAATTTCCCGTCCTTTTTCTTTTCAACCATTAATCCAATTGATTTATCAGCACCTGAAAGCATCTGCTGCTGCAGTTTCATCAGCTTTTCCATACTCAAAATCTGGCTAAACGGGTCTTTCGTTGTTTGTATCACACCGTTTGCAGCAATATCAGCTATTTTCTCAAGATCAAGTTCAAGGACATCTTCGGAATAACGGGTCAGCAGATGAACAAATTGAGTAACCGACTTGAATTCTGATTTCTCAAGGAACGCTATTAGTTTATTTTTCTCAACTTTGTTGAGGTTTTCGTTCTTCAAGTATTGAATTACAAGCTTTTTTGCGCCTTCAATGTATTCCGGCTTAGTATATTTTTTGCCATCTGGATGATTATCCTTAACCTTCGATATCACCTCAACCAAATATTTTACCGATCGACTTTCTGTTACCGATGTTTGAGAATTACCTTCCAAAGCGGAAACAGCGAATGCAAGCAGAATAATTGTGAAAATTGCACAAAAATATCGCTTAATCATAATATCTCCTTATCCAATTTATTTCCGAACAAATATGATACTATATTCAAAATAATATCGTATCGATTTATTCAAATCACTTGGAGGATTTATGCGTGATGAAATAATTAAAAGATTACCTGAAATCAGCATGATTAAAAACCCAGAACTACGAGAAAAAACGGTCAGTTGCTGGGTACGTGCCATGAATGAAGGTGGATGGGAAGCATCAGACCTTGACACAATCCCGTTCACGCTGCTGATCGAAAAAGCACCCGTAACCCTCATCGAACACACACGAGGAGTTACTCAGGTTGCAAAAG
>CAYZQB010000066.1:0-15629 GCA_964480395.1 uncultured Planctomycetia bacterium | reverse complement strand
TCAGAAGTATCGACTGTTTTTTAAAAACTTTTGCATTTTTCAAACACAACCTAGCGAAATGTAAAACATGGATTGCATTAAATAAGTCATATATTAAAAATTCTGAACCTGAATCTTTATTATCATTGGAAATAATGAACTTCAGTAATCCTTGTTTTTTTAAAACTATCCTGGATTCTTCACTCCACTCACTTCATTCGATCCATTCAGAATGACATTTAGGTTGTGATAAATTGGCAGTTTTATGAAAAGTAATTTTACTTTTTTGACTCTTTTTCTATGAGTTCTGTAAGTTTTCGAACCAACGCTATATTAACGTTATGTCCGCTGCGAACCGCGATTAAACGTGCTTTCAGCGTTTTCGGTAAAAGCGAAATGTCTCCGATTAAATCAAGCACTTTATGCCGTGTAAATTCATTCGGAAAACGTAAATTATTTTCAAGCACACCATTTTCACCGACCACAAGAGTATTCTGCGTTGTCGCTCCCTTGCCGAGTCCAGCTTCTTGCAGCATTCGTGCTTCACTCTCAAGAACAAATGTCCGTGCAGGTGAAATATCCTTGATAAAAGTTTCTTTTTCGAGTTTATAGCTGAGAAAATCCTGCAAAAGTGGATTTTCATAATCAAGTGTATAATCTATCTGAAGTTCCATCTTATCAGAAGGCATCGCCACAAGTGTTGCGCCGTTAATCGAAACCCCGACAGGATCAGTAAGCTCATAATATTCCCGAATTGCATTCTGCTTAAGCGTACCGGCTTTGACGATAATATCAACGTATGCTTTCGCTGATCCATCGGAGCCAGGTAGTTCAGGACCATCGATTTCGACAAATACATTGTCAATTTCGCAACCTTTTAACGCAGCAAGTAGATGCTCAATTGTATGGATTTCAACATCGCCGACTGTTAGTGCAGTGCGACGCTGTCTCTCAACAAGATTATGCACGGAAACTAAAAGCTTAGGTTTCTCAGGTAAATCGGTACGAATGAATACAACACCTGTATTTTCAGGCGCAGGCTTCAAAGTTACAGTAACTTCGCGACCAAGATGCAGTCCGATACTTGTATGCGACACTTCTCTTTTGACTGTTTGCTGATGTTTCCTCAGATATCCAGCATCATTAGATTCAATATCTACATTTTGTTTCTGATTATTAAATGCATCAAAATCATGTCTATTCACAAGAATTCTCACACGGTGTTTATCTGAATCAAAGTTTTTCCTAATTTATAAAATTTGCATAGATAAAACAAATACTTAACAAAATTTACGGTTTCTTAAGATTTATCTTAAAAGACACTGCAATTAAAGATAACTGATTGCCAGAATATTCTAAAATTTTACTTCCTGACTGATTTCAGGATGCTTTTTACCCCATTTAATATAACCACCTTGTAAATATGGGTCATGCTCGAAAGCAGCAATAAAATTGTTATCGATTATTTCAGTGAGAGTTTCCTTACGCTCTTTCATTAGTTTTTCTACATTAAGATCAAACGCCATATTGTATGAAATTGGAAGATGTGCGGAAGTTGGGATTAAATCAGCAAGATAAACCACTGTTTCTTTTTCTCCTCGAATCCAAACTGTCTGCATCCCAAGCGTGTGTCCGTCGCTGCGTCTGACCGAAACCCATTCGGTCAATTGTGAGTTTCCATCGTGAATATTAAAATGAGGTTCAAGCGGTTTCCAATTATCCTCGAAGATCGATGCTTTTTCATGCGGGTTCGGATTTCTTGCAGTTTCAAGATGTGCTTGTTGAATGTGGTACTCTGCATTTGGAAATCTCGGTGCAATTTCATTTTGCTCGCCATAAACTGTAAATCCTCCGCTATGATCAAAGTGTAGATGAGTGATTATAACATCTGTAATCTCTTTCACCGACAGATTCAAGTCGAGTAGCTGCTCTTCTATGTCTTTTTCAGGATATGTCAATCCGAAGATGTTTTGCATTTTATCGGAATATTTCTTACCAGCACCTGCATCGACGAGTATTTTTCTATCATTATCGAATATAAGCAAACCTTGCATCGAAAATCTCAAGCGATTGTATTCGTCCGCTTTCTGCCATTTTTCCCACATGATTTTCGGTAGAATTCCAAACATACTTCCGCCGTCTAATAGCAGTTCACCGAAATATATTGATTGAACCTTTATCCCGCCTAAATCAAGCATTGTTTCTCCGTAATAATTAGTTTTTCTGCAAAACAGAAAAAAGATATTTCATGAAGTTTTTGGGTGGTTGGAAAAGTCTTCTTCACAAATCTGTTAGATCTCATCGACATCGTAAATCAGCGATAAGCATTCTTCTATCGTAATCGCTCCTAATTTAACTTTCTTAAAAGCGTTTCCAACAATAGTTTCCATTCCTTCCTTATGCGCCTGTTTCGTTAGTTCCTGCTCGCTGTCACCTCTGACAATCATCTCGCGAATTACAGAAGAAATGAATAAAAGCTCGTGGACAGCGGTACGTCCTTTCTTTCCTGTGCCTTTGCAATTTGGACAACCACGTCCTGCCATGAATTTGAAATTAAAATCTTCTTCACCGAAATGTTTTACCAGCGCAGTAACAAGCTCCTGTTCAGGCTTGATAATCGTTTTACAGGAAGTGCAGACTTTGCGCACGAGTCGCTGAGAAACCGCTGCTGTAAGGGTTGATGCAATGAGGAACGGCTCAGTACCCATGTTAATCATACGTTGAACAGATGCAACCGCGTTGTTAGTGTGCAAAGTTGAAAACACAAGATGTCCCGTTAATGATGCTTTGATTGCCATCTCAAGCGTTTCCTTATCACGAATTTCGCCGACCATTATAATATCAGGGTCCTGTCTAAGAATTGAACGTAAACCCAATGCAAAAGTAAGCCCGACCTGTGTTCTGACTGCGACCTGGTTGATACCCTTAAGCTGATACTCAACCGGGTCTTCAACCGTAACGATGTTAACATCAGGATTGTTGACGTAATTCAGGAAGGAATACAGTGTTGTTGTTTTTCCCGAACCAGTAGGACCGCATAGCAGAATAATCCCATACGGGCGTGTAATAAGCTTTTTTGCAAGTTCAAGAGTGTCTGGCTCCATTCCGATTTCATGAATATCAAGAGAAGTCGCGGATTTATCGAGAAGACGCATAACAACTTTCTCACCATGTACTAGCGGCAAAGTTGATACACGAATGTCTATGTCTCGATTCATCATGCGAATTTTGCATCGCCCATCTTGTGGTACACGTCTTTCTGCAATGTCAAGTCCGGATATAACCTTAATACGGGAAATAATTGGAGATTGAAGCTTTTTTGGCGGTGAGGACATTGAATGAAGCTTGCCATCGACTCTGAAACGCACTGAAACAGATTTTTCTTGCGGTTCGATGTGCATATCTGATGCGCCTTCTTTCACAGCTTGAGCAAAAAGCGAATTAACGTACTTGACAACAGGTGCTGCTTCATGGTCCATAGAAACATCCATGCCATCACCATCCATGTCATCGATGAGGGAGACATCGTCACCACCTTCAAGCTCGTCAAATGCATGGGATAAATCAGCACCTTCTGTATAAAAATTCTCAATCGCTTTTTCAATTTGATGTGGTAATGAAATTACAGGTTGAACTTCTTGCACCTTAGTGATTTGCTTGATTGTATCAATTGCGTTAATATTTTTCGGGTCTGCCATTGCCACAAAAAGAGTGGCTTTATCTTCAATTTCGCGAACCTGAACAACCAGAAATTTGAATTTACGTGCAAGAATTTCCGGCACAAGTCTAACCACATCAGCATTCACGACACCAGCTTCGTTTGGGTCAACCGAAGGAATGCCAAATGCTTCCGACAACGCTTCGAGAAGTTCGGTTTCCTTCACATATTTAAGCTCAAGAAGCTGCTCACCAATAAGTTTTCCTGTTTTCTTTTGCTTCTCAAGTCCTTCGTCAAGCTGTTCCAGCGTGAGAGTCGGCACTTTCTCAAGAAGAATCTGCCCGAAAAGTTTTCCCCAAATCGCACCTTTTTCAATTGCCATCTTACCCTCGTATGTTTTATTTCCTATTATGTTATCATATTTCCAAATGTTCTTAATTTATTTTATTCAATTGCTCAACAAACATGAAGTTATTAACGATAAAAGGTAATAATATTCCGGATGACCTGAAAACTTTGCCGGATGTAACAGACCTGAATAATCTGATTCAACGTGGTTTTATCGTTGTAGATAAACCTGCTGGAATGACTTCACACGATGTCGTTGATTCGATTCGTGAGATTTACGGTATTCGTAAGGTTGGTCATGCCGGTACACTTGATCCGATGGTAACCGGAGTCTTACCAATTGGTATCGGTGAAGGTACAAAACTGCTTCGATTCTTGCTTGAATCAGGCAAGGTTTATCTATGTGAAATGCTTGTGCATAAGGACATTGAAGCAGAATTAATTGAAAAAGCACTTCATGATCAGATCGGCGTAATAACTCAGCTTCCTCCGGTTAAATCGCGAGTTAAGCGAGTTAATCGAGAGCGTGAGATATATTCGCTTGATATTAAATCAATAACGAAACGCAAAGCGATTTTCGAGGTGTATTGCGAAGCAGGAACATATATTCGTAAGCTTTGCCATGATGTTGGAGAGCATTTGGGTACTGGTGCAAACATGCATAAATTGCAGCGTCTAAGTGCCGGAGGTTTCAAGATTGATGAAGCTGTTACCCTTGATGAACTTAAGAAAGTAAAATCTGTTGATGCAAAATCGGTTTTAAAATATCTTCTACCACTTGAAGCAATGGTCTCTCACAAACCGAAAATCTGGATTTCAGATGGTGCTGCTAAGACTGTTTCACAAGGAGCCAAACTCGCTGCTCCCGGAATCATTGCTTTTGAGGAATTTTTTGAAAAGGATTTCGTTTTTCTTTTTAGATATGATGGGAAGCTTGTTGCAGTTGCTCAAGCGGAAATATCTTCTGATGAAGCACAGGAAATTAATCGGGGTATTGTTGCTATACCACATAAAATTATCAAAAATTCTTAATGTTACTTCTGGAAAAGAGGTAGGAATCTGTCCGGGATTGCGAGTATCATGGTTGCAATTGCCGTTCCGTAAGCGTTGCCGTATGAAGCATCCCATGAACCGTTAGCATTTTGCTTTGAAACTAAGTTGTCGGAAATACTTTTATAATACATTTTCCAGTCTGCAATTCTATTTGAGTGCCAAAATGCCTGTGCTGCATAAAATTGTGCGTAATAAAACCAAGTTGTGTATGTTGAATTATCGTTTCCAGGACCAAAATTAAAGAAATAATTTCGCATCCACGCTAATGCACCTTCGAGAATTTCACCCTCGTAAATACCTGTTCCTTGTAGCACTGAGGCGGCAGCAGCGGTTAGAGGGTATGACGATCTGTTGTAATTCATCGATAATGAGTATTTGAATGTATAACCGAGATGATCTTTGCCGTCGGAACCTTTGAAATCCGTCTGCATTGCACATTTGTATACATAGCGGATAGCGTTGTTTATCTTGCGTTTTGGGATGTCAATACCAGCATCTCTTGCTGCTCTTAGAAACTGAATCTGCGTGATTGTCGTTGAACCTTCATCAAATTGCTCATCATCAGGTACATAACCCCATCCGCCATCACGCGTCTGTGAATCTATAGTCAATTGCGACGCTTTGACAATCGCGCTTTTTACTGAATCCTGAAGGTCTTTGTCTGTCAGCATTCCGAGAATCTGCGCCAGGAACAATCCTGCAAAGCCATGTCCATGAATTCTCGAGCTGTCATTGCGATAATGGAAATAACCTGTGTCTTTTCTCTGTATCTTCATCAGATGTTTGACGATTTTCTCGACGTTTTCAGCATATTCACCCCGATTAGGTAAATGACCACCAGCAATAAAGGCGAGACCAGCCAGCGATGAGCAGGCGATGTCAAAGTTACTGCCGTATGAGCCGTCACTGTTTTGCTCACTCGATAAATATGCGAGTCCATTATTTATTGCTCTGCGAATCTTCGATGTGATCTCAGGTTCATCCTCATCCGTTTCTTCGGTTGATTCAGATTCAGCAGCATCACCGTTGTCAACAAGAACAATCTCGCCGGATTCATTGCCGAATGCAAAAGCAAAAGTCAGAAGCAGCATGAATAAAAAGAGAAATCTATATTTCCGTTTCATGGATTATTACTTCCAGCATTAGGCAGTGCTAAAGAAATAATGCTTTTGTCAATCTGAAAAGAACGCAGTGAAATGAAGAATCCAGATGAATTAAGCCAGTAAAATGTGATTCTATCGCTAGGATTCTTTGCATAGAAAAGCATCAGTGATGCATCAGAATGACACAGAAACCATTACTACTTACCACTAACCAGAATTGATTCAATAATATTAGTACTCTATCACAATTAGGTTTGATTTCTCAAATATATTATTCGATTTGAAGGTTCACGGGTATGGTGAGTCTTTGCGATTTTGAAGTTTCAATCACCGGCAGACTTTTATTTGCATGTAAAACCCATCTGTTTCTCGTCCACCAAAAGACCAGAATGATGCCCTTGAGAAGCGTTGTTACGCTTATTGCCCACCAGATTCCGGTAACACCCATTTGCAGGTCAAGTGCAAGGTAATATGCGAGCGGAATTCTCATAATTGATAGTGGCAGAGAAATATACAAAGTGGGCATTGTGTTGCCAGCACCCGAAAATGCTGCTCCTGCGATGATTTCCCACCCCATGAACATCTCGAATACTGCACAAATCATCAAATATCTGCTTCCTTCGAAAACAACGTTTGCAGGTTGCTTATACAGGGCAAAAATATATGGAGCACAAAAGAAAAAGAGCAATGTGAATAATATTAGTATAATGTTTGTGTAACTTAAGCAGATTTTGAAGGATTCTTTCACACGGTCAAATTGCCGTGCACCAATGTTTTGCCCGACCAATGTTGCAACCGCTGCTGCGAATCCATGCGTTATAAAAAACGGAATCCCCTCAATTCTATGCCCAAGTGTAACTGCTGCCAAAGGTGCATCACCGAACTTCGTTATTATCTTTGTCAGGAAAAGGTAAATGATTGAAAATCCGACGCTAATTGAAGCAATCGGCACACCGATGTAAATTATCCGATGGACACTTGGAAAAAAACCAAATTCCTTATGAAACTTAATTTTGTATTTACGCCTTATAAAAAGGATTACAAACATAATAACTGCGATTATATCAGCGAAAAGTGTAGCCCAGGCAGCACCTGCAACTCCAAGCTTCGGGAAAATCCATAACCCGTTAATCAAGAAAGGATCAAGTGCTGCGTTTATTACATTTGCGACAATCATGACAATCATCGGGCGTAAAGTATCGCCGTCACCTCTGAAAATACTGTCAGCCGCAAGCGTGAACGTTAGAATAGGGGCACAATAAAAAATTATATTGAGATAACTCGAAGCACTTGTCTTTGCAAGGTTGCTAAGCTCCATAAAGTTAAGGGCGTAAGGTGTTAGTATCTTCCCAGCAATTAAGATGAAAATACCCAGGAAAGCTGAGAAAATAATGCTCATAAACGACCAATGTGCAATCCCCTTCTGGTTCTTAGCACCTTTATTCTGCGAAACCATCGCTATTGTTGATGTGCTGATGATTGCGAAAAGTGAATACAGGAACCATAGAATGAATGATGCTGCTCCGAAACCTGCAATTGTTGCAGTACTAAGATTGGAATTTTTGTATGCATTTGCAATCCAGTATGAGTCTGCAAGCTCAAACATAATAACTGCTATCATCGAAATCATCGCTGGTATCGCCAGCTTCCACATCGCTTTTCGCAGATTGCCATGGGTGATTATGTTGAATTCATCTTTGGCTTCATCAGGCATGGGTTATCCGTTTAATTCACAATCTGAAGCAAGAAAACGTTATCATACAAAAAAAGGAGATACGCGTTACACGAATCTCCTATGTTACTAAATTTAAATCTAAATTTATTTCAGATTTCCATTCCAAGTATTATCGAGGGAGCGATAAAATCCAACTCCTGCTTGTGGACCAGCATTGCTTAAACCACCTCCAGATGCTGTTACAGTAATGATAAAATGACCGTCTGTACCATTAGTTTCAAATGTGAAAATAAAATCGATGGCATCAAAAAACTGTAGTGCAGTAAATGCAACAGGACTTAATTTTAGCTTGTCGAAAGATAAATTTAGTCCATTACCTTCTGCTAACCCGCTAAGATTGCCACCATATTTTGCTTTGTATACTTCAACAGCTCTTTTTAAGGCTGAAGCGGATGTTTGGGCTTCAGACCATTTAGCGCCATCGGTGAAACCAAGATATATCGGCATCGCAACAGAAGCTAGTATTGCTGCCATTACAATCACTATCGCGAATTCAATCAGCGTGAATCCTTTTTTTGCTCTTGGGGAAATTACTATTTTCATTTGCTTTTACTCCATTCTGCATAATATTGAAGTATAATAAAAAATATGAATAAAAAAAGTGAAAAAAACTCCAATATTCTGCAATTGCAATTACTATTCTGTCTTGTGTGATAGTCTTGATGTTATTTATACATAGAAAAATCAATAACAAAAAATCATCTTAGGATAAAAAAGAGCAGCTGAATTGACTTCAGCTACTCTCAGATTTTTAATAACGATTATAGCTTACTACTGAAGATTGCCAGTGTATTGACCTGTTGCTGATGTGTATGTACCTGTACCGCCAGGACCAATTAAACTCTGACCACCACCTGCAACAGCTGTACATGTTACTGTGTACGTATCTGCAATAGGTGATACATTGTCAACAACTGTCATTGAGAAGTCTGCTGCATCAAAGTACTGAAGAGTGCTAAATGCATCATCAGCAAGCTTGAGTTCGGTAAGTAGTGCTGAAGTAGGTGCGAAACCAGCTGCTGCTGATAATGCTGCGAGTTCGCCACCCTTTGCTGCTTTGTAGGGGTCAACAGCTGCTTTGATTGTACCAACTGCGTTCTTCGCTTCTGACCATTTTGAATCAGCAACAATACCGTTGTAAATAGGTACTGCGACGGCTGCAAGAAGAGCTGCGATGACGATAACAATCGCCAATTCGATTAGTGTGAAACCTTTCATGTTTCCTCCGTAAGAAAAAGAGTTGAAAAAAATAAACCTGAACAGCGACAGCTGCCAGGAGGAATAATCCGATTAACATATCGGTAGAATAAACTCAAAGAACACAAAAAAATTATATTCAGAAAACATGTAATGTCAAGGATATAATAATATTATCGATACAAACATCTTTTATATCGCCTCAATTGATGATGTCTTCACAGTTGAGCTTAAAAAATATAATTTGCATATTTTTTTTTAAACATAATATTTTCTTTAAAATAAACTCAAAATCACCAGAAAAAACTCACTTAACTTTTTTTAGAAGATTTCACAACCTTTATGTATTTTGTTTTAACAATAAGATGTAATACTTTGGATATTAATTGGGTATCAATACTTTAACCATTACACAAATATTTTCAACAGAACTAAAAACCATGGCTGAAAATATTTGGCATCTTTTGCATAATTTGCGTTTCCAATTTATACTTTCAATAATTATCAGTATTACGTTCACTTAGTCACAAAATGATGATATTTTAACCATATAATTTTTAGGATTAAAGTTTCGTGAGCAAAAAATCTACCGACATCAATATTATCGACAAATTGAGAATTTACTTATCAAAAAATCGCAAAGCTAAATTCAATGACCTCGTAAAATATCTGAATGTCCAAGACAAAGAACATTTCAGCAGATTCCTTCAAGTCCTTGAGATTCAAAACAAGATTATCCTTTATACCGATGATACTTACAGGCTTGCAAAACCTGAAACATACGTCGTCGGGTATTTAAAAACTAATCAGTACCACAAAACTTTTGTGATGCCGCTTGACAGAAAATTACCCCGAATTCGTATATCTTATGACGACATAGGTGATGCCAAAGAAGGAGATTTAGTACTTTGCGAGATAAAACTAAAAAGAAAAAGCTGGAAAGAGACTGTTTACGGTAAAGTTCTGCGCATTGTGAAACCCAGGATATTAAATCTCGTTGCAATAGTAAATCAGGCAAGGCAATCAAGGATTAAAGTTCGATGCCTTGCGAAAAATGCTCCTGAAAACATTTATCTTGTTGGGAATTTCCCACCAGGATTGACTGTAGGGACATTGGTGCATATTAAATTACGTGAAAAGCTTGACAAACAAGGACGAGACGTTGCTGAGGTTGTGAAAGTGCTAGGGCATATCGATTCTCCAAAGGATGAGCATTTTCTGATTATCAGCGAGTTTAATCTGCGATTTGAATATTCTGATGAAGCCTTGCATGAAGCGCAGGAAATTGCTGAGAATTTTAATGAAAATGACCCGAAATTGTATGAAAACCGGTCGGATTTACGGGAACTTATAACTGTAACCGTTGATCCGGATGATGCTAAGGATTTTGATGATGCGGTTTCAATGGAGTATGATAAGCACGGAAATATGATTCTTGGTGTGCATATTGCGGACGTTTCGCATTTTATTAAGCCGGATTCTGCACTTGACATTGAATGCCGTCTTCGAGGTGTTACTGCGTATTTGCCTGGAGCGACTCTTCACATGCTGCCCGACAAAATCGCATCGCATCTGTGTTCGCTGCGCGAAGGTGAAGCAAAACTAGCAAAATCAGTGTTTTTGACGTATGATAATGATGGAAACCTTCTGCATAAACGGCTTGTTAAATCTGTTATACAAAATAATCAACGGATGACGTACGGTCAGGTGCTTGAAATTCTTGAAAACAGACATACTGATTCCAGCGAGGATGTTAGAAAACTTCTGCATAATTTGCGTAAACTTGCTGACAAACTGCATCAAAAACGTCGAGAAAGCGGTTCATATGAGTTAAATATTATTCGACCTGAGATTGAAATTGACAAAAACGGGCTTGTAACGCACGTAAAACCTGAGAAACAGGATGCTTCGCACAATTTAGTCGAGGAATGCATGTTGGCAGCGAACGTTGCTGTCGCAGAATTCCTCCTGAAGTATAAACTTCCTTACATTTGTCGGTCTCATCCCGAACCTGACCCGGAAGCAATTGAAAATTTCGAAAAATTCCTCGTCGAGCTTGGTTTTGAACTGCCTGACGGATTTTCACCAAAAACTGTGCAGAATCTGCTTGATTCAATTGCTGACAAACCCGGCGGAGAAGCTGTGCATCTGGCACTTCTGAAATCCATGCAAAGAGCGGTTTACGAGGCTGAGGACAACCCACATTATGCGCTGCAATTCAAACATTACACGCATTTCACATCACCTATCCGGCGATATCCAGATACTATCGTACATCAAATAATCGATGCATACTTAGAGGCTGGTGGTGTTTTCGCATGCGCGGAAGCTGCTGTTTTCGATTCATCAATCAGTAAAATTGCTAAACTACCTATGGAAATCAAACAGAGATTCGAGCTTGACATGCCTCAAGTCGCTCTGTCATCTTCTGAAAACTCGCGCAACGCTGAAACCGCTGAGATGAGATTGATTGAACTTAAAATTTACAGAATGCTCAAAAATCACCTTGGTGAAGAACTTAAATGCTCAGTTACTGGAGTTGTACATAACTCCATTTATTGCCTGCTTGATAATTACTTTGTTGAGGGCATGTTGATGCTCGATATCCCAGAAATTGAAATGATTGACTCTGAAAAATTTTCAGTAACAATCACTTCACAAAAAAAAGAGCATAAAATCCGCATCGGCGACCGCTTGAATATAGTTATTGAAAAAGTTGATATACAAAGGAAACAGCTTGACTTGCGCCTTACAGATGAAGAGTTCGAAAACATTTTCCAATCCAAACCCAAAGATAACCACGGAAAAAAGACTAAAAAAGGAAAGAAATTCGGACATTCAAAAGGCAGCAAAAATAAAGCCCATGGATTCAATGACAGAAGTAAGAAACGCAAATTTAAGTGATTTTTCAACTATAAATCCAGCATAAATCTTGAAACATTAAACTTTTTTATCATGTAATTCACTAATATACTTAGTTGGATACTGCTTATAATGAACAATTGTTGTATTGTGCAAAAATTCGAAGCAATCCAAAAATTCTATTATGTGCAAGGAGGATTTATGAAACAGAAAAAAATTCTTGTCAATATCTTTGTTTCAATTTTTGTTTTTACAATTATAAGCTGCTCAAGTACACCAAAAATGCTTAAGATAACTCCGAAAATTCTTGATTTTGGCAATGTCAACCTCAGCGAATCTTCAACATTGATTCTTACGATGACTAATAAATATTCTAAGGATGTTTTTATTACGAACATAAATCTCTCTGATTTGACTAATTATTCGATTGTATCTGGTGCTGCATTGCCGATTAACATATCGAAAAATGGAATACACGAAATCTCAATCAAATATGAACCAACATCAGGTGGAATCCATGCAGCTCAGCTTTTTATTGAACATGATGCATCAACTAAACCTAAGGTCGTTGAAATCACAGGTGTTGGGATTCCGATACCAAAGATACTGCTTTCAGACCAATATATTGATTTCACTGCTGTGCTTATTGGCAGGGACAAAACCGAGAATATCACAGTTGAAAACACTGGAACTGCAGAGCTGATTCTTGATTCACTTCAGTTTTCTGGTGCTGGTGCTTCAGTCTTCAGCATTTCATCAGGTGGTCCAGTTCCCATCATAATTCAACCTGGCACAATGAAGGATATTTCAGTAAAATTTACACCGACCGTGGTGCAGAATTACATTGCTGAGCTTCATATTAGTCACAACGGATTAAACGAAACCACACCAATTACAATTGCTCTTTCAGGTGATGGAGTCATCACTGCGCCGAAAATTTCTCTTGATAAATCAACTCCTTGGGATTTTGGCAGCATTGGTGTTGGTTTATCATCTACTCAGAACCTCGAAATCACAAACACTGGCACAGATCCCCTGACTGTTGATTCTGCAACTTTGTCAACAAACAGCGAGTTTAAGGTTGCAGGTGTAGAGGATAGCAACGGAAATCCTATAACATTACCGGAAATTGTTGCTATAAGTGCAAAAATCATAGTGAAAATTGAATTCAAGCCAATCGCAGGAGCAGCATATAATGACACAATATCAATTATTCATGACGGAGTGAATACTCCAAGCCCCGCAACAATCGATATTACAGGCGAAGGCAGAATAATATTAAAGAAAACATTCAGTTATACAGGAAGCATTGAATCCTGGACAATTCCTGCAGGTGTTACATCAATTACAATTGAAGCATGGGGTGCTCAAGGTGGTATAAACGACTCAAGCCAGGTTGGTGGTTGGGGAACCCAAATGAAAGGAACTTTCACAGTTACCCCAGGTGATACTATGAGAATTCTGGTTGGTCAACAGGGAGCACATGGAAGCACTGCGCTTTGGTCACGTTGTGGAGGTGGCAGCGGTGGTAGCTTTGTCTGGAAAGATGGTGCAAACATGCCTATGATCGTCGCTGGCGGTGGTGGCGGAAAAGGATATCTACGCTGCTCTAATTCCATGGATGCTTCAACTTCAACAAGCGGAGTTATCGGATATCATCCAGGTGGAACAAACGGAAATGGCGGAACAGGTGGAAATGTGCTTAGCGACGATGGTGCAGGTGGCGGTGGTGGCTGGCTCAGCGATGGATCTGGAATGTATCCTGGTAAAAAGGTTTATAATGGAACTGGCGCAGGTGGTGTAAGTACATACAATAACGGTGGTTTCGGCGGAGGAGGTGGCTCTTCAAACACTGCTGGCGGTGGCGGAGGATACTCAGGTGGTGGTGGTGGCTGGTACGGATTTAATACTAGCATTCAGTACAATGGCGGTGGAGGAGGATCTTATAACAGCGGATCAAATCCCACTAACATTATTGGAACCCGTCAGGGCAACGGTTATGTTGAAATTTCGTATTAACGAAAACACCTTTTAAAATCCTGGGAAACTACATCCAAAATTAACTATTGAGTGAAGAAATCTAACTTTTTTCAATTAAATGCTTTGCATGTGTGTTTTTTGTAAACTGAAAGAGGAATTGCACTTATATATTTGTTTAAATATATACGCATGTTATGTAAAGTAAGCTATAACTCTATAATTATTCAAAATTGCATAGTCAAAATCTGTTTGGTTTGAAATTTCGTTTTTTCGGAGGACAAATTGGGAGAAGATAGCGACATTCACTTTTACATCTCTCAAATACTAGCATATACTTTTGATGATTTATTGGTGGTTTTCTTTGTCTTATCTGTTGTTTTGTTGCTAATTTTTTCAAATGTCAGTGAAGCATTGTTCAGGATTTCAAAACGACAACTTGTTGATACCGTTGCAGATGAAAAACGTTCGCAATTGGAGAATCTGTTTTTAATGCGAGAAAAACTGAATTATTCGAGTTTAATCGGTTCATTCATCTCAATTCTCTTCATTTTTTCATTATCAATTTATTGGACATCCAATCATTTTGATGATTTTAGATTTAATGACGTTTTATGGGGTTGTCTTATAACGTTTGCTGTTAATCTTATTTGTTCTAATGTTGCTGCGACCTTGTTTGCTCAGCAAAAACCGGCAAAAGTGCTAAGGTTTTTGTTGCCGATACAAGTTTATTTCATGTATTTGTTTTACCCAATAATTTTGATAATTGAAATGTTACAGAAGGTTTTCGGAAGGTTTATCGTAGATCAAGACCGCGATGAGAATAAGATTGCGGAGGATCGGATTCTTGAAGCAGTCAGCGAAGCGAGTGAATTAACACTTCTGACTGACGAGGGTGAGAAGATGATTATGCAGGTTCTTGAGTTGAAAGAAACTTCAGCATCTGAAGTTATGACTCCGCGAACGGATATGGTTTCTGTTTCACAGGATGCAATGATACCAGAAGCGTTGAAACTTGCACATGAACACGGACATTCACGGATTCCGGTATTTAAGGAAACGCGGGATGTGATTGTAGGGATTTTTTATACCCGTGATTTGTTACCCCTTTTTGCAGATGGTGTGGACATTTCCACAATGAAAGTAAACGAGATAATGCGCCAATCCGTGATGATTCCAGAAACAAAGAATATAGTGAAATTATTGCAGGACTTGAAGCGGGAAAAACTATCAATGGTAATACTGGTTGACGAATACGGCGGAACTGCAGGGCTTGTTACGCTTGAGGATGTACTTGAGGAGATTGTCGGTGATATTCGTGATGAATATGATGAGGATGAGGTGGATTACAGCATTGTGCATGTAAATGATAAGGATAACAGATATGAGGCGGATGGACGCTGTCGGCTTGACAGAATCAAGGATGAGCTTGGGGTGGAACTGCCTGAGGATGAGGATTACGACACCCTCGGCGGATATTTGAGCTTTGTGTTCGGGCATGTGCCAGAAGCAGGTAAAGAAATAGAAGATGATTTCTTCAGTTACGAAATTGTGAAAGCAGACGAACGTAAAATCGAAAAAGTGCTATTAAAACGCAAAATCACCGAAGGCAAAGACCATAAAACCTCCCAACGTTTCCCAAAAACCCCCGACGACCAGGATTAATTTATCTTATTTTATTTTGTTTTTGTGGATTTTTTCGAGTACTTTTCCAAAC
>CAYZQB010000065.1:0-15892 GCA_964480395.1 uncultured Planctomycetia bacterium | reverse complement strand
AGGGACAACGAGAAATCAAGGAAGACGTTGTTCGCAGCGTAGAAAAAATTCCTTTCAAAACAGATGCACGTGGAATCATTTTCTTACGTCAGGTCTTTGAAAAAGAAGGATTATATAAGCTTACGTTTACTGCAGATGACCCGGAAGGTGGAGTTGTCGAACATGTCAACAAGATTCTCATTGCAAGCGAAAATTCAACAGGCACCGGTTTACGATTTGATACACTTGAGATTGTACCTGAAAAACGCTTCTACGCTGAAGGTGAAACAATTTCCTGCGCAATTCTCACAAGTGAACCGGGTATGACCGCTCACGTCATGATTGAGCCAGGTGATGGTGGAGTTATGGCTGACCGATACGAAATGCGCATACTCAAAGGCACAACTTCGGTCATAACATTTGCAGCGAGTAATGATTTCGTACCAAATGTCTTCATGACAGTAACATCAGTGAAAAACAATCGTGTACATGCTGCAAACGTCGAAGTTTTCGTCCCGCCTGTTAAAGAATTTCTCAACGTTACGATGATTCCAAATAAAACAACTTATTCACCAGGTGAAGAAGGCACAATGCAGATTGTGGCGTTGGATTCTGAGGGAAAACCGGTCGAAGCGCAGTTTATTTTGAGTGTAGCGGATGAATCCGTATTTGCAATTCAGCCTGATACAATTGCTGACATTCGCAAACATTTCTACGGAAGTCGCAGATATTTAACTTTTAGTGTTGAACACAGCCAGAATCAGTATTTTTACGGTGCAGTACAAGATACCAACAAACACGGAAGTCAGTTCTGGTGGGGTTATCCTGAAACTCCGAGAAATTACACGAACGGCTGGTTCGACCGTGACCATCTCACCGCGAAAGAGCTTCAAGAGATTCGAACCGGAAAAACCACAATTGACCGCCTGAAATCGGAACTTCGCTTAAAACAGAAAGAACAATCCGAAGGTAAACCAAAAGGTAGCTTTGATAAACGTGATCCTGAAGCAAGTGGTGGTGTTAATTTTGGTGGGGATTTGGATAGACCGGTAAGTGGTAAAGATTCAGCACCGGAAACATCCGCAAAGCCGATGAGTAGAGAGATGTCCAAATCTGCTGGGAAGAAACTGGATACCAGCAAGAATAACGAACTTAAGCTTGAAGAAAAAGAATTAAGCGAAGATACTTTCGCGGAAGCAGCTGAGCGCAAGGATTTCAAAGATACCGCATATTTCAGCTCAACGTTGAAAACTGATAAGGACGGAAAAGCTTCTGTGAAGTTCAAATATCCTGACAATCTAACAACATGGCGTTTCACAATTCGAGGTGCGACAAAAGATTCTCAGGTTGGAGAAGCGAAAACAACAACGTTGGTTACAAAAAACATAATAATCCGTCTGGCAACTCCAAGATTCTTTATGGAACGTGACGAACTTCTCATAACTACGATTATTCACAACAAGTTTGAGACAGAACAGGAAGTTAAAGTTGAACTCAATCTCCCGACTTTTTTGTCAGACTCTGATGATTTACCAGCAACTATGGAAGACCGTTACAAGATTACAAAGATAATTACTGTACCAGCAAAGGGTGAGAGCAGACTTGATTGGCCCGTCAAGGTTCATTCTGATGGTATTGTTAATATCACTGCTGCAGCATACTCAAAACTTGAATCTGACATGATGACCATGGTTTTCGATGCATACAGTCACGGAATCGAGAAATTCTCGACAGTCGCTGGTGCAATTGCAGGGGAAGACGAAGTTCGTGAAGTTTCAATTGAACTTCCTGAGGACTTTGACCCTGATAAAACCTGGATGCGCGTCGGTATGAACACAACAGTAGCAACCGCCTGCCTAGACGCTATTCCTTATCTCATCAGATATCCATACGGATGCATTGAGCAAACGATGAGCAGATTTATGCCTGCGGTCGTAGTCAAAGGCACGTTAAGCAGTCTCGGTATCAATCTCGAAGATGTTCGCAAACGACGGGAACTCGTTGCAACGGATAAATGGGATAGAGGCAGTATTAATACATTCATACACAATCCAGTCTTTGACGATGGGATACTTAACGGCGTAATTCAGTCTGGTCTTGCTCGAATTCAGTCCTGGCAGAACGGTGATGGCGGATGGGGTTGGTTCAAGGGTTTCAGCTCAGATCCGTACATGACAGCATATGTTGTTCATGGTTTGACATTGGCGAACCAGAACGGGATAGAGTTTGATTCTTCAATGCTCAAAAGCGCTTTGACCTTTCTTGGCAAGCATTTTCTTGTTGAACGGAGTATTCACAGAGCAGCGTTTATTGCTTATGCACTTGCTCCGTATTCTGAGAGTGCTGAGTTCGGCGAACGTGCACAATACAAGCGTTACCTTGACGTGCTAATGGAAAAACGTGAGAATTTCAATCACCTGAGCAGGTCCTACTTTGCTCTTGCGCTACATCATTCAGGTAGAACGAAGGATGCTGTTTTGCTTATCGAAAACATCGAAGATTATGCGAAAACTGACACACAAGCTGGTATCGCATACTGGAAAACCTCAAGCGACGGCTGGTGGTATTGGTGGAACAACGCACTTGAAACGAATACAGCGGTTTTGCGTGCTTTGGCTGCGATAAAACCAGACCATAAACTCATTGAGCCACTCTCTCGCTGGGTTCTCAACCATCGTCAGGGCAACAAATGGGAGTCAACTAAAGGCACATCCTTCGCAATTCTTTCGCTCATGGATTATGCAAAAGCACGTGGGGAACTAGATGCAAACTACAATCTGCAAGTATTTTACGGAGATAAACTCGTTGAAACCCTCAATGTTACAAAGGATAACATCTTAACTGTTAAGCCATCGTTCTTTATTTACGGCATGGACGTCGAAGAAGGCAAAGGTAAGTTCAAAATCGTAAAGCAAGGTAAAGGTTCTTTCGCATATACGCTTACTCTGAAAACTTACGACATGAGTTGTCCAATTAAGAAAGCTGGTTACGAAATCTTCATCGACCGAAAATATTACAAGCTCATCGAGAAGATTGAGAATCCGGATGCAACGGACGGCAGCAGACGTGTAACATGGGATAAAATCGAGATTCTTGACCTTGGGGAAGTAGAATCAGGCGATTTAATTGAAGTTGTGCTTGCGATTGATTCGAAAAACGATTATGAATACGTGATGTTTAATGATATGAAGCCAGCGGGTTGCGAAGCTGTTTCTAAGCACTCCGGCTATACATGGGCTGATGGACTCGGTGTGTTTATGGAGTTCCGAGATGAGAAAGTCAGCATGTTTGCAAGCTGGGTTCCTCAAGGCAAACACACTCTCAAATACCGGCTTCGTGCTGAAACACCTGGCAAATTCCACGCATTACCCACTGTTTCCGAAGCGATGTATGCCCCACTTGTTCGTGCGAACACTGACGAAATGCGTCTGAATATCACAGATAAATCCGAATAGTACGAAAAACTATTATTGAAATGGGTGCTGATTTTTCAGCATCCTTTTAATTATAAGAAATCCTAGAACGGGTATCCAAGTGATAAGTGAAAAGCCCATTTTGACGGATCTTCGAAAAAGTCTGTGTTGATTGCAAAGTCCAGACGTAGAACCCCGAAAGGAGTAAGATAGCGTAAACCGACACCAATTCCAATCTCCCAATTGCTGAAATAATTCTCGAATTTCCCTGCAAGATTGCCAATATCAATAAAAAACACAGTATCTAATCCCCACTCCCAAACCAAGGGCATTCGCATTTCAAAACTTGCAACATTCTTTACTTGACCACCATGTTGGACTTCTTCGTCATCTTTAGCTCTCATCTCCTGCTCGAAAAAACAACGTACAGATGCTTCACCACCGTTAAACATTCTTTCTTGGAAAGGTACAAAGTTCGCAAATTTCACCCAAAACGAGCTGATAAATTTGAAAGCAAACACAATTGATTTACTTTCACCAACATTTGAATAAAATGAACTTATCATGCTGAATTTTAGAAAATCAGAACTTCCACCTAACGCTTTATCGAAGACTTCCAGTCTTATAATACTGCGCATACCTTCAGTCGGGTTGAGTATTGAATCACGGTCATCAAAAAGGAAATATGCACGAATGGAGCCCAGATAAGTATGCAATTCTTCGGGTAGCAGATCACCAACGTATGATTCTTTGATGTTAAATGCACGAGATTCCTTGAGTTCATACTCTAATGCCAGCGTGATTTTATTCGAAAGTAAATGCTCAATTCGCGTTGAAAAACCGAACTCATTAAGTGTGAAGCCAGGTTCAATTCGCTTACTGTAAAATGGTGTAAAAAAGAAGCTTGTGTTTGGAAGATCAAGCGTCCACGGGTCTTTGAATTCTCCCTCAACAAACTGAGACATTTGCGAGCCGCCAAATCTCGCAGCAACTCGTCTGCCAATACCAAAGATATTATTATCTGCTAATTCTAGATATCCGCGAATTTTTTCATATGAGCCATATCCCACAACAGCTTTCAACTCACTGAGCCATCTTTCCTCAACATTAATATTGCAATCAAGTAAATAATCACCAACAGGAAAATAACTGATATTAACATCGCTCAGAAGATTGGTTCGCAAAAGTCTGCGAATGCTTTCACGCTCTTTATCGATATCATACATATCGTCTTTTTTCATAGTTAAAAGCGACTTGAGAAAGCTTTTCCGAACTGACTTCGTTTTGTTAAAAAAAAAATTGTTAAGCCGATACTTCCTACCTGCATCAATATTCATGGTAATCTCAATATGACCATCTTCAGGATTGTTTGTGCCGGTGAGTTCTATTTTACAGTTCCAGTATCCACGTTTTTTATAAATTTCACGCACATTATTAATAATTATAAGTCGAGTCTTTGAATTTAGTTGACTACCTCGAAATACTCTTAGACTTTTTAAAACTACTTCGTCAAGATTCACTAAATTTCCATTTAAGATGAAATTCGTAATGTTATATTTCAATCCTTCGTTGAGAATCAAGGTAACAACAACTTTTTGCGACAATGGAGGTTCTTGATCGTATTTTATCTCAAGACTGCGAATTGCAAAATCATAGTAACCTGCTTCAAAGTACAAATCATACAACTCCTTCGCACCCTGATTCAAGTGTTTCTCAATGAATATTGTCTTCAGCGAGTCTATTATTGCACCCTGAATATTGAGTATAATTCGCTGAATGTATTCCTTTGAAAACTCGGTGTTTCCGATTATATTCACTTCGGATACGAATATTTTGTTGTTCTCAACGATTTTGAAGACAATTTTCATTCCGTATTTAATATCAACAAAATCATAAGATATTTGTACAAACTGAAAACCTGATTGACGATAAAACTTAATAAGTTTGAATGCAGCATCGTCGGCGATATAATTTTTTACTATGACATAATTAAAATCGGATGAAAATCTTGCTTTAACTTTTAATCGTGTAAGCTCTTTCTTACAGTGTGCAATTAAAACATCATCGGTAAATGCTGTATTACCAGAAAATTCGAATTCAATTCTCGGTGTAAGTGGGGGATTTTTTGAGACATCAGCTCGGATAACACCTTCAAAGATGCTTGTAAACAAGCACAAAACAATCAGAAGTTGTAACTTTTGAATTGAACCATTTTGCATAATCAGACAGCCTTAAATTGTGTAAAGACTTGATGTGCGCCGACAAATGAAAGTTAATGCACGCTTGCGTACACCAATTATTCCACCGAAACCTATTTCAAATTAATTATATATCTAATCTTAACAATTATTTACAACATTATTTATTGGCTATTACAATGCATGTTGCCATTCTAATATTTATAGCGTTTTAGATTTGCAACAATGAAGCATTGTTAGTAAGATTCAGTGCTTAATTCGCAGTGTTACGATTATTGATTGATAGGTTAACATGGCAATAATACCATATATACAGTTTTTTCAGCCTGAATTTCAGAAAATAGAGAATGCACTGCGAAGTATTATTGACAAAAACTCAAGTATATTTTCCAAACTTGCTCAAAGGGCAATAAATTCGGGTGGCAAGCGTATCCGACCGCTGCTTTTTCTTATTGCGCAAGAACTTGTTAAGGGAAAAATCGTTGAAGATTCGGAATATGCAGCATGTTGTTTTGAATTGTTGCACTGTGCATCATTACTTCATGACGATGTTATCGATGATGCATCAAGTCGTCGTGGTAAACCAACGATAAATGCTGAATTTGGCGATAAAACATCGATTTTACTAGGCGATTATCTTTTTTTGCACTCATTCTTGAATATTTTGCGACCTGAGTTCAACGTTTTAATGCCGGTTTTATTGCAAACGCTTGAGAAAATGATTGAAGGCGAGGGACTTGAGCTTGAATATCGAGGAAACATTAATATCTCGGAAGAGGATTGTTTTCGGATTAATAAACTCAAGACTTCTATACTTTTCGAGAATGCATGCAAAGGTGGCGCAATGCTTTGCGAAGCTTCTAACGAACAAATCAAAGCTATCACTAAATTCGGTTTAAACCTAGGCTGTGCGTTTCAACTGGTTGATGATGTTCTCGATTATATTGGTAATCACAAAGAGCTTGGAAAACCTATTCTCAACGATTTCAAGGAGGGTAAAGCAACAATTCCGCTTGTAATAACCCTTCAAAGTGCAACGGAATCCGAAAAAACGTTTCTGCAAGAGCAATTCGAAATTTCTAGCGAAAAAGCAATCCAGAGCGACCGGATTCTTGAGATTATGCGCCAATATAATGCTTTCAACCAAGTGCTTTTAAAAGCAAAAGCACTCGCAACCGATGCAGTAGAAGAAATTCAGATATTTGAAAACAATGAAAATGTTAAATATCTCAAACAGATCACAAATTTTATAATCACAAGAAATTTATAATATCTATTATGTTTTTGTTTTTTTGTCGATTTCTTGCTGACGCAGCTCTTTGCGTTTGATTTTTCCTGACAAAGTCTTCGGAAGTTCCTTCACGAACTCAATTTCACGCGGATATTTATACGGTGCTGTACGTTTTTTTACAAAATCTTGGATTTTCTTGACTAATACTGGATTGCCTTCAATACCTGGCTTCAAAATAATGAATGCCTTGACGATTACTCCACGCAATTTGTCGGGACTGCCAACAACAGCACTCTCCGCAACTGCTGGATGCTCCAAAAGCGCACTTTCCACCTCGAACGGTCCGATGCGATAACCCGATGCTTTGATGACATCATCTGCTCTGCCAACGAACCAGAAATATCCGTCTTCATCCTTTGTCGCTTTGTCACCAGTAAAATACCATTTATCGAAGAAAGCCTTGTTATTTGCTTCGTCATCGTGCCAGTATTCTGTCATCAAACCAACCGGACGCTCAGGTTTAATCTCGATTGCAATCTGTCCTTCGGTGTTAGGCGGAAGTACATTGCCTTCCTCATCCACGATTTCAATCTTGAAACCAGGAACTGGCTTGCCCATAGAACCAAATTTTATCGAATTGCATTTAAAATTTGCGATTATATTTACTGTTTCAGTCTGTCCAAAACCGTCATGTATAACAGTTCCGGTTGCAATTTTCCATTGTTCGATTACTTCTGGGTTTAAGGGTTCACCAGCAGAAAGTGAATGCCGAATTGACGAAAGATCATATTTTATCAAGTCTTCGAGTATTAGCATGCGATAAACCGTTGGCGGTGCACAGAATGTGCTGATGTTATACTTCTGAATCAGTTCCAGCGTAAGCTGAGGATTGAATCTTCCTCTTGCGTCTCTCATAAAGACTGTCGCACGTTGATGCCATTGCCCGTATATCTTACCCCATGCTGCTTTTGCCCATCCGGTGTCAGACATCGTCCAGTGCAAATCGCCTGCATGCAAGTCCTGCCAATACTTTGCTGTAACCATATGCCCGAAACCATATGAGCCGTGGGAATGAAGCACCATTTTCGGATAGGAAGTTGTGCCTGAAGTGAAATAAATCAACATTGGCTCATCTGCTTTAGTTTCTGGCAGTTCCGGCAGTGAAACTGGTGCATCCTCGAATTCCTTGTTGTAAGAAATCCAACCATCATGCTCACCATCAAGCACCATTTTTATCTTCATTGAAGGACAATTTTCTTCAACTTCGTCAACTTTTGCAGCATGCTCGATTGAAACGATGGCAGCTTTGGCTTCCGCCCGATTCATTCGGTATTCAATATCATGTGGTGTGAGAAGGTTTGTACCAGGCATAGGAATTATACCGGCTTTTGACATTCCAACCATAAGATAATGCCAGTCTGGCGTTCGATGCACGATGAGCAGAACACGATCACCTTTCTGCAGTCCATTTTTCAGCAACATATGCGCGACTTTATTACTTCGCTCGGACATCTGCTTGAACGTAACATATTCATCCCTACTCGCATCAGTGTTTACCCAGATAAGGGCGTTTCTGTCGGGTTCTTCCGCTGCAATTTTATTCACTACATGCGTTCCAAAATTAAAATCAGCCGGCATATTCCACTTAAAATTTTCATATTCTGTTTGATAATCAGTCATATTTGGCGTGATATTTTTCTTATCTGACATAAAAAACTCCGTAAATTGTGAATATAATAACTTATTATAACGTTGTATCTTAACATTTATAATGGATTCAAGCCGTTCAAAATTCAAATTTCATCCTTAATAATTACTTTTTATTAAATTACAAGTTTACCGGGGGCATGCGCAGCGATTCATCTACAGTCTGCCTGATTCCTTCGAGACGTGTGTGATAAATTTTTAGAATCTCATGCTCCGAAATCAACCCGATGACTCGCCTGTCTGCATCAATTACTGGCAGTTCACTAATATTCTGATGTGAAAACTTGATAAGAACTGAATTCAACTCTTCATCCATGCCAACCATTTTTACTTTCTTACGCATCACATCACGTGCTGTTACCAACTCACCCATCATCGCAGTATCAGCAATGATTTCCTTTACTTCATATATTGAAAATTGCCCTAACAACTGCCCATCATTGTTTACAACCGGATAACATATCTGAGACGATTCTGTTATAAGGGGTATCATCTTTGCCAAAATCATATTCTCAGGGATTTTTATAAAGTCAGCACTTTTACCTTTCAAAACATTTCGAACCTTCAAACCTTTGAGGAAATCAATGATGAAATCCGCTCTATGTGCAAGTGATTCCGAGCTGTTCTTCGGCTGAGCCCGATAAAGTGTATCCTTACGCGTGATTAGATAACAAAGCGTGCTTACCCAAAGCGACGGAATCAACAAACCGTATGTTCCCGTTAGTTCCGAAACCATGATTACAGAGGAAATCGGCACCTTGGCAGCACCACCAAAAAACGATGCCATCCCCAGAATCACAAATTTCGATGGTTCATCAGTCCAACCCCATTGTTGAAACAACAAACCCAAAGCACCACCGAGAGCACCACCAATGACAATTGAAGGTCCAAACAAACCAGCACTACCACCTGAACCAATTGTAAACGATGTTGTCAGAATCTTGCCGACAGCAATAATGACAAGCAGAAGTGCAATACTCGATGCCACTTCACTGCTCAGAAGATATTGCATTAATCCGTATCCGAACGAAAGTACTGAGAAACTCTGATATTCTGCTGCACCACCAAAGTTCATCGCAGCAACAAGCTGCCAGATTAATAACGCTACAATTCCCGTTAAAGCACCTCCAATCGTGGTTTTGACAAACATCGGAAGTTTTATACGCTTGAAGATTGATTCAGTACCGTAGAAAAATTTGATAAATAACAGCGCGAATATTCCGAGTACAACCGCCAGAATTGTATATGGTAAAAGCTCTGCAGGTCCCTTGAATACGAAGTTTGCCGTTTCTGTCATAAAAAGCGGATGAAAACCCGTGAAAAGTCCGCTAACGCAGTAAGCAATAATCGATGAGAATATTGCAGGAATCAGCACTTCGCTTTCAAGCTCTGGATCGCGATACATGATTTCTGCAGAATAAATTGCTGCTGCCAAAGGTGCCCTGAAAACCGCTGCTATCCCTGCACCCATACCTGCTGCGAACAGAATCCTCCGATTCCTATTACTTAGTTTAAATTTACCTGCAATCCATGAGCCAAAACCTGAACCTATCTGTGCTATCGGACCTTCACGTCCGCCTGAACCGCCCGTTCCAAGTACAATTGAGGAAGCTAAAAGTTTCACGATTGGCACACGTTTGCGAACATTTCCTCGCTTAGTGTGATACGCCCGAACAGCTGCATCTGTGCCATGTCCAGCGGTTTCAGGAGCAAGGAACTGAACAAGTAAGCCGCTTACTAAACCTCCCAGTACTGGTATCAGCACAATCAGCCAGGGAATCACATCCCTGAACCAGTTTATTGAGTTATCGACTTTTTGCTCATACTTCAGCATTTTTTCAGAATCAGACTGCAAACTTTCTGTATTTCTATCAATTTCGCTGGTTTCATGGTTTGGAACTATGAGGATTTCACCTTCGTTTGCTGGTCCCTGTGGATAATAGTTTGCGATTGTACCCAATGCAAAATGCGCAATTGTGCTTGAAAGGTAAGTAAATGCGATTGCACCAAATCCAGCGACAATGCCAACCAACAATGACAGACCGAGCCAACGTACAAGCTGATTCAGCTCCCATTGAATAATAATATTCTTGACTCGATTTTTTTTTCTTTCCATCCATCACTTCTTTAAAAATGAGAATTTATTAATATATATTCATAGATGTAAATTACACTTCAGAAATAAAGCATTCTATTATTTGGCAAAAAAATGTCGTAGTATAAAAAATTCCAGTATCAGAACAGATCGAGCATAAGTCGTTCGAGTTCGAGCATTTCATCACGCATCACAGCTGCCTTCTCGAATTCAAGCTTTTTTGCATGCTTTTGCATCTCTGCTTTCAAGAACTTCATACGTCTGACAACATCTTCTTTAGTGAATTTATCGTCGAGATGCTCCTCAGCTTTTCTGCGTGAAGCATGTTGTTTCCTGTGTTTCGGCGCATCTGCTTTGGCTAGTATATCATTTATACGATTCAAACCTTCTATATTAGTATCAACATAATCAGCATCAGTAAGTGCACCAATACCCTCAGTGATTTCCTTGATAATTGTCATCGGGGTGATGTTATTGTCGCTATTGTATTGATCCTGAACCTTTCGACGGCGATCAGTTTCTTCAATTGCGTATTTCATTGACCGAGTAACTTTATCGGCATACATAATGACTTTTCCGTTTATATTCCGGGCAGCTCTGCCGAAAGTCTGAATCAACGACCGTGCTGACCTCAGGAAACCTTCTTTGTCAGCATCCAAAATTGCAACAAGCGAAACTTCAGGTAAATCCAGCCCTTCACGTAGGAGATTTATTCCGATTAGCACGTCAAACTTTCCTAGACGTAGATCCTTCAAGATTTCGCTGCGCTCGATTGTTTCTATATCCGAGTGCAAATACTTTGCCCGTAATCCGCGATCATAAAAATACTCGGATAATTCTTCGGACATGCGTTTTGTCAGCGTCGTTACAAGTACCCGTTCGTTTTTGTCGATGCGGGATTTGATTTCGTCATAAAGGTCGTCGATTTGTCCTTCAGTCGGCTTGACTTCAATGTCCGGATCAGTCAATCCTGTTGGTCTGATAATCTGTTCTGTAACTTTCATTTCCGATTTTTCCATTTCATAATTGCCTGGAGTCGCAGATACGAAAGTAATCTGTCGGTCTTTCATATTTACGATTTTTTCGAATTCATCAAACATCAGCGGACGGTTATCAAGTGCAGAAGGAAGTCGGAAACCATGTTTTACAAGTGTTTCTTTGCGCGAGCGATCACCACGATACATGCCGTTGAGTTGCGGAACGGTAATGTGTGATTCATCAATGAAAATCAATGCATCCTGTGGCAGATAATGCATAAGTGTAGCAGGCGTAGAACCCGGTTGCCGACCTTCAAGATGACGTGAATAATTCTCAATCCCGCTGCAATACCCGATATTTCGAATCAACTCCAGATCATATTCCGTACGTTGTTTAATGCGCTGCAGCTCAAGTGGTTTCTGCAATTGTTCATAATATTCAATACGCTCATCAAGCTCAGCTTCGATTGCTTCACAAGCTTTCTCAAGCTTTTCTTCCTGAACCACATAATGCGATGCTGGATAAATCGTAACCTTTGACATTTCACGCAAAATCTCGCCTGTAAGTGGGTCAACCTCATAAATTGATTCAATCTCGTCACCGAAAAACTCTGCACGAATAATTTTTGAATCTTCATAAACCGGAAAAATGTCCAGTACATCACCGCGAACTCTGAAAGAACCTCGCTCAAACGCAAAATCCTTACGCTTGTACTGAATATCCGTCAACTTTCTTAGAGCCTTGTTTCGCTCAACTTCAAGTCCTCTTTCAAGGTACAAAATCATGTCATGATACGCTTCAGGCGAGCCAAGACCGTAAATACATGAAACCGATGCGACAATCACAACATCATTTCGTTCTAGAAGCGAAACTGTCGCGCTGTGCCGTAATTTATCAATTCGCTCATTAATATCAGCGTCTTTTTCGATGTAAGTGTCATTTTTCGGCAGATACGCTTCTGGCTGGTAATAATCATAATACGAGACAAAATATTCGACTGCATTGTTGGGGAAAAGCTCGCGGAATTCTGAGAATAGCTGTGCTGCCAGCGTTTTATTCGGCGCAAGTATTAATGCAGTTCGATTTACCGCTGAAATCACATTTGCCATAGTGAAAGTCTTTCCCGAACCAGTAACACCAAGCAGAATTTGCGATTTCTGACCGTCATTGAGTGCTTTTATGATTTTTTCGATTGCTTGTGGTTGATCCCCGGTGGGTTTATATTTACTCACAAGCTCGAATTTCTCTGTCATTAAACATCTCGTAAAAACGTAAAAAACCTGAAACCTTAAAACCCTCAATCTTAAAATTGAGGGTACTTTATTATCATATAATTGACTGTAGAAAAATCCAAAAATTACTCGGATTCTTCTTTTACGACTACTTCATATGCTGTTGCGTCAAGAGCATCATCAAGGTCAGCCAAATTTTCTGCTTTTACCTTAATCAGCCAGCCATTATCAAACGCGGATTCAGTGAGAAGAGTGAAATTTTCTTCTTCTGTTAATCCCTCATTAACTTCGACAACCTCGCCAGTTACCGCTGAAATAATGTCTGAAACAGTTTTCACCGATTCTATCTCACCTAGAGGTTCACCTTTAGTGATATTGTCACCAACTTCAGGCAAATCAATATGCGTAATATCTGAGAGTTGATTCACAGCAAAATCGGAGATGCCGATAACAACAAAATCACCTTCGATTTTTGCCCATTCGTGACTTTTGAGATATTTTCTGTCTGAAGGTCTCATGTTTGCTCCTTATTATTGATTAATCACTCGACTTGATGACAGAATTAAATCACGTTAAATTAATCGATTCAAGATATTTCAGTTAATTAGAGATGAATATTTATATTTTGTGCAAATTGAAAATCAAACTGGTGAGAGAATTATGTATTAATTTAGTGAAATTGTAATTCACAAAAACAAAAAAGTGTTATAAGTTGTTTAATGATAATATGTTGTGATGAAAATACTTATTGTCATTATGAAAAATAACAAATTTTGTAAATAATATTCAAAATATTTCGGGTTTATTTAAATCTATTGGGTGCATAATTTTGAAGTTTGATGTTGGAAATATTGAGTAAGTCGAATGCTACCTATGCATTATGTTTATTGTATTATAAGTATGATGATTATTAATTCGTGCTGAATATTACTTGCCTGTAAGTGAAATTAATCTCGGATTATTTCAGAAAATTTACATGTTTTGTGGTAAAATTGGCTTTTGCTGACGATGTTAATTAGAGTATCCTTAATGCTTTAAGGAGAGGAGATGGTTGATAAGAAATCGATGGTGAACAAGAAAAATAAAAAAGAGATTGTAAATACTCTCGCTGAGAAGCACGAATTAACGCAAGTTCAGGTATATGACGTTCTACATAGTTTTTTCGAGGAAGTTGTATTGTCGCTGGAAACTTTCGGCGTTATCGAACTACGAAATTTTGGCGTATTCAAAGTGAAAAAGAGAAAACCTCGAAAAGCAAGAAATCCCCGCAATAATGTTGAAGTGGAAATCGGTGAAAGATATGTCTTAACCTTCAAACCTGGTCGTGAAATGACTGAAAGAGTTCAAAAGTCGCAGATTGAAGCTCCGAAACAGATACGACGCGAATAATTTTTTTTACAAGGTTCATAATATATGGATTTCAGAATAGGCATTGGTATTGATTTACATAAATTGGATATAAATTCATCGAAACCTCTTGTTATCGGCGGAATTCGAATCCCATCTGAGCAAGGAATTTTAGCACATTCTGATGGAGATGTGCTGATTCATGCAATTGTCGATGCGCTGCTTGGTGCTTCCGCTCTTGGGGACATCGGCGAGTTGTTTTCTGACACCGATCCTAGCAATAAGGATAAAAAGTCTGAGTTTTTTTTGCTTGCGGTGAAGAATATGCTTAATGATCGACAATATTCGATTGTTAATCTTGATTGTATTATACATCTCGAGAAACCTAAGCTAACGACCTACAAAACACAGATACGTGATAACATCGCAAAAATGCTTGAAATCTCGGTTGATGCAGTGAACGTGAAAGCGAAAACGCGCGAAAAGCTTGATGCAGTGGGCAGAGGAGAAGCAATTGAAGCAATTGTCAGCGTTTTACTACTCAAAAACTAAACAATTAGATTATTTTTTATACTTGGGAGTCCAGCAAAGCTCTGGTTCTTCAAGATTCAAGTTCCAGAAGTATTTTTCAATTTTTTCACGCAAGCTTTCATCAATTTCACGTTTAATCGGGTAAATTTCAGCGTTAAGAACTCGTGAAAGTATTGTAACTCCTGCAGTTAGAGTTGGCATTAGACCGTCAGACGTTACAAAATCAACTTTATCACCTGGTGTATGACAGTGAAATGATGCTTTCCCACCAACACGTGCGATGTTTATTGCTGGTATCTCAAAGCGAGAAAAAGGCATATTATCGCTGCTGAATATATCCAAACTCTCCTCAAACATGACACCTTTCTCACGCACAATACCCGAAGCATAACCCATCAATTCTTTCGTTGCCGTAACAATCAGCTTATTGAATCCTAGGGCATCGCCTGTTAAATCGATGTTTACTACAAGACCAGCACGATCTTTTACTTCTTCTTCATGCATTTTCACATATGCCTGCGACCCAAGCAAACCAAGCTCTTCGCCTGAAAACCAGATAAGTTTTACATCGCGCTGAGGTCTGTTTTCGGAGAAATGTTCCGCTATTTTCAGAAGATTAACGGATCCGCCACCGTTGTCTATTGCACCGGTTGATCTAGCAACGGTGTCATAATGGGCAACAGCATATGTTAAATTATCGTCTGTATTTGTTCCTTTAATCTCAAGCACTATATTTCTCGCTGTTTTTTGCTCTACTTTCTGCTTTATTTCAAGCTTTACATGCTTTCCATGTTCTTTCCGAAGTAGAAATCCATTTTCATATGTAACAGCAACCGCATTGATGTATCCGTCCTTAAAATGCTTTTGTCGATGAGATAAGCTGAATTCCTCTTTGTAAGGCTGTCCAATAATAATCAATGCAGAAATACCGTTTTTCTTTGCTTCTTCTGCAATTTTTCGGGTGTATTTCATTGTGAGTAATATTTTGTCTTTGTAAACACCGCGGTTGAACGTTATTTCATCTGCATTTTCAACAAAACAAAGCTCTGCATCGATTGAAATATCTTTATTAAGCCCAAAAGGATGTGCTGTGAAAGTTTTACCTTCAGAAACAATCTTTGCTGTACCTGTTTCGAATCCTTCAAAATCAAAATCCTCAAGCACAGGTTCATGTCCAAGAT
>CAYZQB010000064.1:0-15978 GCA_964480395.1 uncultured Planctomycetia bacterium | reverse complement strand
ACCTCCATTAATTTTATTCAAATGACAGCAAGTCTGTCAGCGTTGATTTTATTCAAGGAATATAGGTTGTCAAGGGGATTGTGCGTTATTCGTGAATGAATTCGCATATAAATTTATCGATTGCTATTTCCAAACTTGCGGTTTATTTTTTTTTGTTCTGAATGACTTGATTGTTTATTATTCGATTTAGCAATAATTTTTCGCTTAATATAGGATTCTCCATAGTTTCATTCCAGCTTCGAGGTATTAAATAGGCGTAAACAAGCAGAGATTTTGTCTTGGCTGAATGCTGCATGGCTGGCTTCATCCAAAGTCTTTCTCCGTTGATATGCTTATTCAAAATCGGTACTAATTCTTCGAATTTTTGCTCAACCCCTTCTAAAATGATGTATATTTCCTCCATATTAGAGTTTTTCACTTTCATTTCCTGCGCAGTGATAATTTCAGTAATCGTTACAACCGAATCGAGAAATGTAAGTGGATTTATTTGATTAGAAGGTTTTATTTCTGCGTATTCTTTGATTGGAATAGGTTTTTCCTTAACTTCCTTGAATTCATCATTCTTTTTTGTTGTCAATTCCTTAAGTGAATCTCCAGTTTTGCCCAAAATATCCTTCAATGCTTCGGATAATGTAGGTCTTTCACCCTCAAGTCCAGGAAGAATGCTGTCCCAGATAGGTAAATAATGCCCGACGAGAACTCCTGATACAAAGAAAATTACAATAAAAAATGCTTTATGAGGTTTGATGCCCATATCTCCTCCAATTGCTTAAAATCACCGGAATTCAATATACTTAGATTTCTTATAAATAATGCTTAAAATTTCGAATATAAAAAAAAGGACACAAAATGTGCCCTGTAAATATTTGGTGTCAATTATTCGTAGTGTTTAGCATTCTCTTCGATTGAGCCCTTGTGTTCTTCTGGAAGCTCGTCTTCTGCAAAGATTGCTTCCGATGGGCATACCGCAGTACAAGCTCCACAATCGATGCAGTCATCAGGATTGATGTAATATTGTGTCTCGCCTTCGTGAATTGCATCAACGGGGCATTCTTCTACACAAGATGCTGCTTTTGTACAGAGCTTGGTTATTACATGTGCCATACGAACTCCTTAAAAAGAGATTATTGAAAATGTTTTGCGTTCTCTTCAATTGCATTATTGTTTTCTTCAGGTACTTCGTCTTCGGGAAAAATTGCATCAGATGGACAAACTGATATGCACGCGCCACAATCAATGCAGTCATCAGGATTAATGTAAAATTGTTTATCTCCTTCAGCGATAGCATCAACAGGACATTCATTTACACAAAGTCCGTCTTTAATGCAAGAACTGATGATTACATGAGCCATTTGAATCTCCTTAAACTTGGATAGTTAATTAAAATGTTTTATGATATTACAACTTTATCTCTTAAATTCAAGTGTTATGTAAATCTTAAAAGGATTTTCAGTTTTAATTAATTACAATTTCTGCCAATATTCGATTGCTTTTCTAAGATGCGGTATTGTGATTGAACCACCGACTATGACGCCGACCATCAACGCTTCTTCAAGTTCTTCACTTCCAACACCTTCGTCCTTGCACATATTCAGATGATATTTAATGCAATCATCGCATCGAAGGACAAAAGATGCCACAAGACCGAGTAATTCCTTGGTTTTCTTGTCAAGCACTCCCTCGCGATATGTCTGCATGTCAAGCCCGAAAAAACGTTTCAGATTATTTCCTGCGAACTTCATCAACGTCTCATTTAGCTTTTCACGTTCGGTGTCAAACCTTTCTCTGTCAGAATTCATATCAAATTCCTCCCTGGAATATTCCACCAAAAAATGCCTGTATTTCATTAGAAAGTATGAGAATTGCAGCACCGCCAACAGCAACAATTGTCCCGAAAATTGCAGATAATGTAATCTTTTCCTTATATATAAAATATAGCACTGGGATAAGAAACACCGGCGCAAGCTGCATCAAAGTTGTAGCAACAGCTACTTGTGCATGTTTCACCGCATACAACGAAAGCGTTACACCCAGAACCGGACCGAAAATTATTCCCAATGCTAAATACTTGGTCGCTTTTATATCGCGCATTTTTCTGAACTCAGTCAATGCTCTACCTCGGATAAGCACGTAAAACCAGAGTCCTGCAACTCCGATAAGTGCGCGAATCAATGTGCCAGCAAGAGGAGTTACTTCTGAACCCATGCCTTCCTTTGCGAAAATCAGTCCAACTGCTTGGCATAATGCACCGCCAACACCAAATGCAACTCCAAGCATATATTTCCGAGTTTTTTTGTTGTTATTATTTAAATCGCGTGCCAAAACAACCCATAATATTCCACCAAGTGTGATGACAATGCCTGCAATCTTCAAATATGTCAGATGTTCGTTAAATACGAAAAATGCGATTATTGCTCCCACAATTGGCACCAAACTCATTATAAGCATTGAAAGCCGTGCACCAATCAATACAAACGCCTCAAATAGTAATGCATCACCGATGACAAACCCGATGATTCCCGATAAAGCAAGATTATTAAACTGATACCAGGTGATATCCATCGGGAACAGAGTTCCCTCAATTGCAAAATGAATGAGCATCAATAGAATAAGTGCGAACAGGATTCTCAGTTTATTAACTGATCTTGAACCAATGCGTTGACCTGCAAGGGTGAAAAATTGGGATGTCCAGGTCCAGCACATTGCTGTCGCTACTGCTGCAATCTCCCCGCTGTATTCCATCATTGTTGTCTCTCATTCAATGTTATTTTCAGATGAAATTTAATTATTGATTATATCTTGCAAAGTATTTAAGTTAATTCTTTTATCGTTCTCAATATTTCCGGATTACCATGAAAATTGATCTTCATATTCATTCAAACAGCTCTGACGGGCGTTTCACGCTACCTCAAATCTTTGCAGAAGCTAATCATCGCAACATCAAACTTTTGTCGATAACTGATCATGACTCGATAAAATCTCAATCAGAAGCCATTGAGCTGGCAAAATTCTATGGAATCAACTACATAACTGGAGTTGAGTTAACTTCATATTATTCAATCCCAGAATATAACAACGATAAACCTACTCAACTGCACTTACTAGCATACGGTTTTAATCACAAGGATGAAAAACTTGGAGAATTGTTATCTGCAACTGTTGAAAAACGTAAAACACGTGCAAAAGTGATTTTTAATAATATGAATTCAATGTTGAAAGACGAAGGCAAAGTACCATTTGATGATTCAGAATTTAATACAGTTTATATAAATGTGCCCTTCTCAGTTTCACGTTCGCATATTGCTGATTTCCTCATAGATAAAAGGATTGTGCGCAACCGCAAGGAAGCGTTTCAAAAATATCTTGTGAAATGTAATGTAACACTGGAATCGCAAACACCTCAGGAATTGGCTGAATATATTCATAATGCTGGTGGGAAATTATTTATTGCACATCCAGCAGACCCAGGTGAAACATCGCTTACAAGATTCAGTAAGGATATTTTGGAGCAATTCAAGATTATTCAGGAGCATTTTCTCGAATTTATTGATGGGCTTGAATGCTATCACTGCAGGCATGACAGCAAGACAATTCAAAAATACATACAATTCTGTAGGACGCATAATTTGTTAATCAGTGGAGGTTCCGACTGTCATCAGCATCCGAAAATTCAGATGGGCTCGATATGCATGCCAGATTTTATTGCTGAACAATTTGCTGATTTCATAATAACATAAAAAAACCTGCCATTTACGTCAGCAGGTTAACAATTTTGTGAATATATCAATATTTTACTGGTTAAAGATTTACCAGCGAATAATACCACCACCCCAGGTTAGTCCTCCGCCGAATGCGACGAGTACGACAATATCTCCCTTTTTGAACAATCCCTTTTCATTTGCTTCACCAAGTGCCGTCGGAATTGATGCACCGCTTGTATTCCCAGTTTTATTAAGTGTCATGTATATGCGTTCTATCGGGAAATTCAGCTTTTCCGCTGCGGACGCGATAATCCGCGAATTCACCTGATGCGGTACAATGTACGAAACATCCGCCATAGTCAGACCAGCTTTTTTCACAACATTCAGCGTTTCCTCATAAAACTTCCGCACTGCAAATGCGTATATCTCGCGCCCTTTCATAATCATGAATTGACGGTCATTGTCGATTCCTTCATGTGTCGGCATCTCGCGCAGACCTGACATTGGGCGATATAATGCATCAATATTAAGCTGGTTTCCATACGTATGTGCCAGAATCTCAGGCAATTCTTCGGTATGCTCAGTCAAAACCATAGCACCTGCTGCATCACCAAGCAACACACATGTTCCTCTATCCTTGATATTTAAAATTGCAGAAAGTTTCTCCGCACCAATAACAAGCACCTTTTTCGCTTCACCGCATTTAATCAAGGGGGTTCCAAGAGTCAATGCATACATAAAACTAGAACAAGCCGACGGTGTATCAATCACCCCACAATCAGGACGCAAGCCAAGATTTTTATGAACAATATTCGATGTTGTTGGAAATTGATAATCCGGCGTACAGTTCCCTATCAACATGAAATCTATCTCTTCTGCTGTTATATCCGCATTTTTCATGGCATTTAATGCTGCGGACGTTGACAAATCAGAAGTATATTCATCATCCCGAGCCCATCTTCTCTCGGTTATACCCGAACGCTGTTGAATCCATTCATCGGTTGTGTCTAAACCAAGCACATCGATGAAATAGCTGTTATCAATGACATGTTCGGGAAGATAATATCCAAGACCCTGAATTCCAACTTTTTTCAGTTCTGCCATGATTCATTCCTTGAAGAAATAAGTACAACCTTGTTGATTAACCAGACTTTATTGTATTCTTAATTATTTGCGTATTTACAATATTTATTACATCTTGAATATGATTTTGAATACGATGTTTTACCATTTTTGAACATATTTTTATTGCGCTTGCAATTGCTTTTTTGTTTGACCGACCGTGGGCAATCATGGTTGTTCCTTTGATTCCTAACAATTCTGCACCGCCAGTTGATGACCAGTCAAAGCTTGGAGCAACCTTCTCAAAAATCCCGTTTATTTTGTTTGTATCACCCTGCTTTTTCTCGACCAAAGCATTAATTGTGTTCTTAAACACAGAAAGGAAGTTCTCATTTACTGATTCAGCGAATTTCAAAAGCACATTACCGGTAAATCCGTCGCAGATTAAAACATCGACATTTCCAGTCATCAGCTCATGTCCTTCAACCAGTCCTGCAAATTCAAAAGGCAAATCTTCGATGTTTAAGCTTTCGTTGAGCATATAAATCGCTTCTTTTACAATTGTGCTGCCCTTACCGCTTTCACCACCAACTGAAAGTAATCCGACTTTTGGTTTCTCTATGTCATAAAGCTTTGCGTACATGACTGCACCCATTGCAGCGTATTGTACAAGATGAGTTGATCTGCAGTTTACGTTAGCACCAACATCCAAAAGAATGGTTTGACCTTTTGGAGTCGGCATTACTGCAGCGATACCTGCTTTTTGAACACCATCAAGTTTACCGAGTAGCAGCGAAGCGGAACCGACCATTGCACCTGTGTTGCCTGCGGATAAAACAGCATCTGCTCGACCTTCTTTAACAAGCATGGTTGCCAATGATATTGAATTGTTAGGTTTATTTCTTAGTGCTTCCATCGGAGATTCTTTCATCTCGATACGCTCAGTTGTGTTAACAAATTCAAGTCTGCTCTCCCATTCCAAGTCGCGACCGTTAAAAGCTCTCTTGACTTCTTCTGAATTTCCAACGAGGACAAGTTTTACATCTTCGTCAAGGTCTGGCAGGCAATACAAAATTCCTTCAACAATTTGCAAAGGTGCGTTATCTCCTCCCATTGCATCTACAGCTATTTTCATTACATCCTCTTTTTAATTTAGGCAAAATCGTTAAGCGAACATTATTCTTCCGAAATTCGAATGTACTGCTTAAGACTTTTTGTTCTTTGATTGCGATAGTAGCCGCAATTGCCGCAAATCGTGTGAGGTTGCTTAAAATGATTGCATTGCGGACAGATTGAATATTTCTTTTCTTCAAGTTTGTGTCTATCGTTTGTACAGCGCTTGTTGCTTCTCTGGTTTGAATTGCGCCGTTTCGGGTGCGCCATTACTGACTCCTGTTAATAATATATTTAAAAATTTCCGTAAATGGAGAATTTTAATTAATTAATTTGATTTTGCAAGATTTCCTTTGCTTTTTCAAGCGCTTCTTTCACTTTTATCTTATCTTTACCACTTCCTCTTGCGAAATGTGGAGCTCCACCGCCTTTGCCACCAAGGAATTCAGCGATCTCTTTGACGAGTTTACCGGAATTAAATCCCTTTTTTACTGCGTCTTTTGTACATGCTGCGAGAATTTGGAGTTTTTCATCACCGCCAATCAGCAAAACGCCTGACGGATTGTGCTTTTCTCGAAAATCATCCGCAATTGCTGTTAAGGTTTCCATATCTTTGATTTCATCCTCATAAAATCCAAGATAATTAAGACCGTTTATAATGATTGAATTATTATACCAGTTATTCTCAATGGTGTGTTTATTGTGCCCATATTTTTCAAATATATGATTTAAATATGATGGTGACATACTGTTAATAGCTCTATCTCTATTTTTCAGAGCATTTACTAAATCTTTAATCTTTGCATGAAGTTTTTCAATACCCAAAAGAATATCATTTTCAGGAACTTTGAGTTTATCAGCAATTTGTTTAAGATAACGTCTGTCATGCTCGAATGCTTCAACCGCCTGCATGCCTGCCACAGCCTCAATCCTGCGAATCCCTTTTGCAACCGAAGTTTCGCTTGTGATGCGAATCTGCCCTATTTCGCCGGTCGCGCTGACATGTGTACCGCCACAAAGCTCAATCGATGGTCCAACACTTAAAACCCTTACATCTGCCGAATATTTCTCGCCAAAGAGTGCCATCGCTCCCTTTTTTTTCGCTTCCTCAAGCTCCATAACTTGAATATCAGCAGGATAATTCTCTTGAATAAATTCGTTTGCTCTTTCTTCAACTTTCTCGATTTCTTCCTGCGTCATCGCCTGCAGATGTGTAAAATCAAAGCGTAAACGGTCAGGCGCGACCAAAGAACCCTTCTGATGCACATGTTTACCGAGAATTTCCCGTAAAGCATAATGCAAAATGTGCGTGGCAGTATGATGTTTCAAAATCCCTTTCCGACGTTCTACATCAATGCGAAGAATGATTTTCTCAGCACCGGAAATATCCATATCCTGCTCAGGTAGCAAAACATGACGCTGCAAGTCCTCGCGCATATCACAGTCAACAACCTTCACGCTGTCCTTATTTTGCCCGAACCGAATCTTGCCGGTGTCGCCGACTTGTCCGCCTTTTTCCGCATAAAACGGAGTAATATCGCAGTATAAATCAACCTTTTCACCTGTTTTCAACTGTGTAACTTTATTGCCGTCAGGAGCAAGCACAACGAAATTATCTGTTTCAATCTCGAATTTGTCATAACCGGCGAATTCAGTTGATTTTATCTGCTTCAGAGCGATATCAAGCGAACTATCAAAAATCGTTTTACCCTCGAATGCTTCACCCTTTGAAATCTCTTTATGATGCTGGCGTTCATTCAAAAGTCCATCATTATCAATGCTTAACCCGATTTCATCGAGAATTAAAGCGGTCATTTCCGACGGGAAGCCGTAAGTAGATTCAAGTTCGAACACAATTTTCCCTGACATCGTCGTTTTACCAGCACTTTGAAGCCGTTCAATTTCGGTATCCAGAATTTTTTCGCCGCTGTCCAGCGTTTTCAAAAATTGCTCAGACTCAGACTCAATCACGTTCTCGATCATTTCACGTTGCTCAATTATCTCATGGTAGTGTTTTCCATAAATGTCAACGTTGGGCTGAATAAGTTCTTTTAAGAAAATACCCGAAATCCCAAGGTGTCGACCATCGCGGATAGCTCGACGCATTATCTTTCGCAGAACATAGCCGCGTCCTTCATTCGAGGGCCATATTCCGTCTGCAACGAGAAAACAAACCGCTCTTGCATGGTCTGCGATTCTCTGCATCAACACAGCATCAGGCGTTTCGTTGAATTCATATTTTTTCCCCGAAAGTTCAGAAATCATCCGCAATGATGACTTAAACAAATCCGTTTGATAACTTGAAACTTTGCCGTTTATCACAGCCAGAACACGCTCAAAGCCGATGCCAACATCAATTCCAGGTGCAGGCAAAGGCTCCATTTCGTTAGCCGATTTTCCGATTTTGTTGAACTGCGGAAAGACCAGATTGCCAATCTCACAAAACCGGTTACTGTCCGATGACGGATCTTCATTCGGGTCGCTATTGCCATAAATTTCACCCAAATCATAAAAAATTTCGCTGCAAGGTCCGCAAGGTCCGCGATATTCCACATCATTTGGTGAATTCGAGGGCCAATAATTCTCTTTTGCATTGAAACGGAAAATTTTCTTCTCAGGAATACCGATTTCATCACGCCAGATTGCGTATGCTTCATCATCAGTTTCATAAACGGAAACTGAAAGCTTTTCCAATGGAAGTTTAAGAACTTGTGTAAACCATTCCCAATCCCAATGAATTGCTTCTCGCTTGAAATAATCGCCAAATGAAAAATTCCCCAGCATCTCGAAAAAAGTATGATGAAAAAAAGTCTTACCAACGATGTCCAAGTCTTGTGTTCGTAAGCATTTCTGTGAAGTAACAGCACGTTTGAAATCGCGATTTCCTTTACCTATAAAATCGTTTTTAAATTGTGTCATGCCCGCAATCGTGAACAAAACAGTTGGGTCAAACGATGGAATAAGCGAGTCAGACTTTACGATTTTATGTTCCTTATCCTCAAAAAATTTAAGGAAGGAGTTGCGCAATTCATCAGCTTTCATAGTATTTCTCGATTTCCGAATCTAAAGCTTGTAAGGTTACAAAATTATTTCGATAATGCCAACTTAGCTTGCAAAATAAAGCGTGTTTTATAGAAAAATACAAATGCATAACTTTGTTTATTCCGTTTATATAAATATTTCATCAATTAGAAGTGAAAAGGAGTAAGAATGAGGAAAGATTTACTTTTCGCCATAGTATTTATTGCTGTTGCGCTTATCTCGATAACGATAATGGTAGTGTCAATTATTAATCTTAACCGTGAAGATTATATAGTCGATGAATTCGGTCAAACGCCGGATAATACAGCCAATCACGACTTAAACGGTGAACATAATCATCAACATTCTGATATAGTTGAGAAAACTCATCCAGACCTTACCCCATTATGTCCTACGCTAAATGACGATGAGAAGAACAAGCTTAAGGATTTATATATACAGGCAATACAAGCAGATGAAGCGCAGGTTAGTGCTGTTCTTGATAAAATTGAATTTTTCGGCGCTCGTGCTGTACCGTATCTGTCTGAATTACTGCTTTTTGAAACCGACAAGAAAACTAAAGAGAGGATGACAACACTTATCCAAATTTTGAAGTCAATACCAGTAAAATCTGAAAACTTGCTTCTCATGCCAGGAATGGAAATCAACACAACACGGAGATATTTTCGGATTATTGCAAAAGTATCAAAGATTCGAGAAAATGACGAAATTCAGCTTGTGCTCACGAATAATCCTGAAAAATTTTCTCAATCCCTTTTCAATACAGATATTTCAGCAAGAACATTGAATAAAGCATTTCTAACAATCGGGGCAGTATCATCAACGATTCGACCAGAATTTCCCGGCGATTTTAGGATTTATGACGGAAGCAGGATTGCGATTACGATTGAATACAATCGAGTCGGTGTAATGAACGAAAAAATATATCATAATCTTAGCAGCGTCATTTACGACAAAGTTACCGAACGCTGGATGCCCAAAACATACTGGTTATTCCTCGGTGCGACAAAATCGACATTGACGGAAAATTCAACATCAGCTGACGAATCGGGAAATATTTTTTCATTATACAACGAAGATTCTAGTGCGATATTAACAAATCCTTGGTTTACCAGTACTTCAAAGGATAGGTTTCAAGGATTTTTGGACAAATTGCCTGATGCTGGTGAGTCGGTGTACATAAAGTTCGAAATTGTCTCGGATTCCGAGTTAACAGAACAGAACGATAAAATACTCGAAGAATACAAAAATTTCGAGAAAAAACGCGATGAAATCAAGAAATCGGCTTTGCTTTTCAAACCACATGAAATTTTAGTTGAAACCTTTAATCAGTCAGTAAATCTTGAGAGTGCATTAAAACAACAAACAGATGAAGATGAAAAAATGTTGCATCGAACACCTTTACCTGTGCTTTTACCTGCAGCAGCAACGGATGATGTTGAAAAACTTAAAATTATGCTTGATGAGTTTTACAAGGTCGAAGATTCCGACTTACCCAGCATTGTAAACGAGATTAAGAAGTTAGACTGCCGATATTATGAAATCATCGCGAAAAATGCGAGCGAGAATTACGCAGATGACCGTTCTCAGCAATTAATTGAAGCTGCTTTCGTTGTCGCAGATCATGCATATCAGGTTGGCAAGATTGTTTATTATTATGGAATCGCAATCGACCTTGAAAATAAGTTGATTATTACAGATGGTTATGTTCCAGAAATAAAAGACATGCCTCTTGAGTACATAATCAGCGGAATTAACGGCAAGACCTATGAATCATTACTTGTTATGAAAGCTTTGCCGATTCATCTTGAGCTTGCCTTCGAGCGACTCGGATATAAAAAATCATCTAAAAAACCACGTCAAAAGGGAGATTGGTTTGTCTATGATGGCGATGCCACAGTGATTGAAGTTGCTTGGTTGAAAGATGATATAAAAGATGAAAAGCTAATGCCGACAGATTATAAAGGATGGAAAAAGCACAAAAATGTCAGTATGCTTCGAGTTGAAAGCATGATTAAAAATATGGGTACGAGTGAATCCATGCCGAAATCTGCTTTTCCATTTGTCGGCTCGACAAATGAGATAACCGGCAATAATATGGCTCAGGAATATGGCACAGTCTGCGGTGCTTTGTCAGATGTAACGACTATGCTAGAAAATCCCTGGGTTGGTGCGATGATACCGCATATTTACAGAATTATGGGAAGTGCAATGCCTGTGATGAATTCACCAATCCGTTTATTTTTTAGTATGGAACCCAAAGAAGAACGCATGCTAAGGTTGAAAAAACTTGAAGAAATATGGGAGCAGGAAAGATTGTTTCGACCGTTTTATCATTTCGACAAACTTCCCGGTTGGGAACTTGCACGTGAAACCAGCAGCATTGTAAGGTATATGAAGGGCAACCACCGCCTTGTTATCCAGATTTCACCCAATTCATCAAAAAAGTTTGAAATTACCGAAGAGGATATTGAAAGCTGGAAAACTGTTGCTGAGAACAACGACGGCTTCGGACGCTGGATAATTCGCGAAAAAGCTAAATATCAAAACTGTGATGCATATTTCCAGATTATCGAAGAACTAAAGCTTACTGATTCTGATAAAGATAATTTTATTTTCGTTTATATCGTCCGAACTCTGATGTTCGATTATATGGTGCAATTTAACTTGAATCAGGAAGAACTTGTGCTGAGTAAGGCAACATTCAAGAATATAATCGAAGAACGACTTACGCTTGGATTAACTGAGCATTATCCAGAGAAAGAATCTCCACAAACTAAGCCAAAGAAATCTTCTCAGACCAAGCCAGATAAAAACTAAAATTCAATTTGAAAAATTTCCTGTTGAAAAGAAAAATCGACAAAATTATTCGCCGATGATCTTGATAAGTACACGTTTTGGACGTTTGCCGTCGAATTCACCATAGAAAACCTGTTCATTGGGACCGAAATCAAGCTTACCCTCGGTTACTGCAATTATTGTGCTTCTCCCCAAGATCTCACGTTTCAAATGTGCATCAGCATCTTCAACTTCAATATTGTGTCTGAAGTGCTGAGGGTCGCTTGGAACTAGATTTTTTAACCAATTTTCCAAATCTTTATGTAATCCTACTTCATCATCGTTGATAAATACAGAAGATGTAACATGCATGGCATTAACAAGGATCAACCCCTCTTGAATCTGGCTTTCATTCAGGCAAATTTCAATCTGAGGAGTAATATTAATAAATGCAGTTTTAGTTGGTGTATTGAAAAGTAAAGCTTTGCGGAATGATTTCATGATGAAATTCCTTTCAAGTCATACAAAATGTTCATTTCAAAATATATGCAATTTACAATAATAACTCTATGCAACATTTTTTCAAATTGCATTTTATTTAGAGATTTGTTTGTCAGGATAGGATTTTCGAATTGAAAATATAAAATTATTTTGAAGGTTTCAATTCACTTCCCGAAGTTCATTCTTTGTCGGTATCAGTTTCAAGAATTGCTTTTTTCTCTGGTGAAACTGGTGGCATACCTGCATCAAACCAATTTTGCCATTCCAATGTTGATTCTCCCCAGTCTGCACCCGTTATTCTGCTTAATGCTAACCTGCATCTTTTGCGTAATTCCTCGTTTTTTGATGCCATTGCCTTGATTAATGGTTCGATTGCTCGTTCATCAGCAAGTTTTCCAAGTGACTGAACTGCGGCAATTTGTACATTCAATTCTCTGTCACCAAGTTTAGCGATTAACCTATTAACAGTTTTTTTCTCACCAAGATCGCCAAGTGCAACAGTCGCCCACATCCTAACCTTATAATCACTGTCATTCAACAGTTGCTCAATTGCATCAGAAATTTCACTTCGTTTTTCCTCGATATTTCGAAAACCTGTGAGATACATAATCGTTTGCATTCTAATTGCTGCTTCTTTGTCTTCGAGTTTTTTCAATAACAGAGGAATATATTCGGTTTTCATTGACTGCCCAAGCATAACAACTGCTTCGACACGAACGGATGGATCATTGTCGTTCATTGCTTGATACGCAATTGCATCCAATCCTTTTTTAGTTCCGATTTCAGCAAGGGCGAAAATCACCCATACCTTTGTATCAGTCTCAATTTCTTCTGAAAGTCTAAGAATCAGTGCGTCAACAATATTTGGTTTTTCGTCTTTATTTAGTGCGTATCCAAGCGTAATGGCAGCAGTGGTTCGGATTCTGTCAATTTTCTCGTTGCTGAGATTATATGCGATTGCATACAACATTTCGTCACGTTCCTTCGTTGGATTTCCTTCATCGTCGAAACCATAAAATTTGAGTGCTTTTTCCATTAACATTAAGCCAATTAAAGCACGGTATCTTTGTTCATCATCTTCAATTCCCTTCGTAATCATCTTAAGAAGTAACAAAACTGTTTCTTTCATTTGAACTTTTGAATTTAGAAATCCTAATGCCATTGCAGCAATATGTTTCTGGTCGTCATTGCCGGAAATCAGAGCTTCTTTCAATCCGATTTCGTAAGCTTCAGTAATAATAGTTAAATTCTTGCGCGATTCTGCGGCTTCCTCCAGAAGAGTCGGATCATTCTTAATTTGAAGATAATTGTCAATTTTAGAATCCAAATCATTGATTAGTTGAGGTGTTATTTTGCTTAAATCACGAACTGTTTCCTTTGTAAATGCATCTTCTGCAGTACCATTTGTGGGCGTGCTGTTGCACCCCAAAGAAAAAATGATCGTAACAATTATTGCTGTTATTAGCAGTGCATAGTATTTATTCTGTTCCAATTTATTCTCCTTCCAGTCAAGCTGGTTTAAGTTTACAACATAATCACTTGGGCATGTAAACATGCTTTTTCACGACCCACCGCGTTAACCTCAAGACTTTCCATGCTATTTGCCAAAAATGAATGTGAATTGTTTCAAATGCCTGCGTTGAAAGATCATATACTCGATTATTCATTTTAGTTAATAAACGAATGTGAAAAACGATTGTTGGATAAATGATTTAAATACTGAATTTAACACAGACAAATAATTTGCAGGATGAAAACTACTTATTTTTGCTTTTTATTGAATAATCTAACTTTAACCGATTTGCTTCTACCAGATTTATTCGATAATTTCTTTGCGTTTGGGTCTCCTCGATTTTCCATTTCTTTCTGTGTGAGCCAAAATGTGAGAGTTACCAGGGAAGCAGCAAGATTTTCATTGCGTATGTATATTTCTTTAGGGACTTTTACAGGCACCGGCGCAAAATTCCAAATCGATTTAACTCCAGCACTGACTAGTTGATTAGCAACGTTCTGACCTTCTGATGCAGGTACTAATATCACTCCAACATCAGCTTTTTGCTTTTTAACGAAATCCGCTAATTTATCCATAGACTGAACATGAAGAATACCAATCTTTGTCCCAAATTTCGATTTATCATTGTCGAATAAGCCGACAATTTTTACATTGTATCTTGAAAAACCGTTAAAATTACTTAATGCTGTTCCCAAATGTCCAACGCCGATAAGGACTGCTCTGTGTTCGATATCTATTCCAAGCATTTCTCGTAGTTTATTCCGAGCTTTCTCGATATCATACCCAACACGCTTTCTGCCTTCAACTTCAACCGCTGATAGGTCTTTACGTACAAGCGATTCATCAATTCCTTCATAATTCGCTAATTCTTTGCTGGTAATGGTTTTCACGCCTTCATCATATAATGTTGATAAGATCATGAAATATCGTGGAAGTCTTTCTACATTCTGTGAAGACAGATAGTTATCAGACATGTGAAGAATCCTAAAATTGACATAAAAAGTTATTCCATTCACTTTTTTATATCAAAAGAGTATCTTATTAACAACAAAAAATATTTGCTCAAAAATGATTTTATTTAATGAAAACGGTTTTTTTTTCAGATTCGATATTGAATTTTAACGAAATTTATTCGCATAATGAAAAATCTTTAAATGGTTCGTTAATTCTCGATAGCAAAATCATCACTAACAAGGATATTATTGGTTTCGTATATTTCGATCATTTGTCCAAGGTCGTCAACCATGACACCAATGTAATAAGTTTGTAACGGAATCGTGAATAAACTATTCGACGGTGTAAACCTAATTATCAAAGGTTCAGAAAGAATTGATGTGTTGAATGATTCACCCGGTGACAAAGCAGGGATTGTAACGATTCCAACGAGTGTGTCTGTAAAATCTATTGTGGAATCAGTCGAAAGATAAATACCGATTCTAACTGATGCTGATGAAGCCTGTCCGATGTTGTTAACTGTAAAATCAACTATCAGATAATCTCCCGGTAGATTTACAATCTTGTTCGAGATTATGTTGGAAGATGCAACAATAATTTCACTAACTGTAAGATCAGGCGTTTCAAGCTGTGTTGTCAATGTCAATTTGGCAAGCGTCGTATTGTTGGTTTCGTCTGATTCTTCGATTATATTATCGAAATCAGCAAGTCCAAATATGTAGTAAACCTGCGCATTGAAGCCAACCGGAACATAAAACTTTACGTTTCTGCTGATGTTGCTTGAATTCACCGTTTCGCTGAAAAGTTTCAAATCATCCGCACCAGGTGTAGCATCAAGCGAAAGAAAGAATCCGACATCGACGAATGGTGCTGATGACGGTAACTCAATATCATACGTAACATTAATTTCACCACCGATTTCGGTTGTACAATCCGTCAGATTTGCAATTGTAATATCATCCGCTGCTGAATTGGGTTCATTTACAATAATTATGGGTAACGCAATTGAAATATTGTTTGCTTCGTCTGTTTCAGGAATAATGTTGTATGCATCGCAAACGATGAAAATGTTGTAATTCCCTGCGATTGCCAGAGAACCGGGTTCGATTTCATAGTTTACCGTTGTTGGACTGGCTGATGCCCGCAATCCCTGCCAATAAATGTTATCCATCGCTAGCAATCTGTCGGTTACAAAATCAAGGTTTGCATCCCTTGAAAGATAAATTCCGACCGAAAATCCTGGACATGCATATGGTTCTTTGTTTCTCAATTGATATTGAACAGTAATTTTCTCGTCTGGCTTGGCTTCAAGAA
>CAYZQB010000063.1:0-16060 GCA_964480395.1 uncultured Planctomycetia bacterium | reverse complement strand
TCTTGGTAATTCTGGTGCTTTGACGATTTTGGGTTCATTTTCATCTTTCGGTTCGACAGTTTTGTTCTCATCGTCAGGGACAACCTCGTCGTCAGGCGTTGTTTCATCGTCTGGCGTTGTTTCTTCGTCTGGTTGCGTTTGGTTTTCCTCGACAGGTTTCGGGATTTCCAGGGATATGCGTTCGGGCAAGAGTTTCTGAATCTGGTCATGTGAAATAGTGTACTGCCAGTACAAAAAATATCCCTGATTCTCAAATCTGCTTGAGTTTAGCACAATCCAGTTAACATGGAATATATATGGAAACTCTGAGCGAATTTTTTCGATGACATCTTGTTTAATTTCCGATTGACCGTCAATCATTTGCTGAAGCAGTGTCGGACTGATTTTTGCCTGTGTTGCGATATCTGCGACAGGTTTACCTGAATCTGCAATTGCTTTCTTCAATTCTTCAGAATTTTTAACAGTAATATTTTCTTCATATATGTAAAACTTCAGAATTCTGCTGTTGTCGAGCACGGTTTTGTTATACCGATAATTCTTCAGATTATATTCGTATTCTTTTCGCTTCGGGTCATTTAGGGGCGTTTTCATCAAGAGTGCTTCTAAACTACTTATTGCTTGTTCATAATTTTTCAGATCATTTTTTATTATTGGTGAAACGAATTTATATAACTCACCTTTAATCAAAATTCGTCCGTCGAGTTCTCTGGCATATCTGATATCACCAGATTCTGTTTTAATAAAAGGTGATAGATTCAGATAACTTTTCGCTCTGAACGCTTTGATTTCGTAGAGATAATTCCTTACAGCATTGTTATTTGCCAACTCATCAGACTTCATATAGTCGAGTTTTAATGTACTTATATGATTATCATAGAATTGCCAATTCTTAGATTTCGTTACCGTGCCGATTTCATCCTTCTTTTCGGTCTCAACATTCGCTAAAAACAAAGATTTGCTGAAATCATCGTTATTTATGATATTAATGCACTGAAAATCATCGACATTGCTGAATGCATCGTTAAGTTTGAATAAATCAAGCTTAATCCACTTGTTAATATCCGTGCTGATTAGCTCAAGATTGACTTTTTTAACTCTGCGAACTTCACTATCGTATTTGAAATTAAGATTATCACTATTTTGCTCTGTACTTGCGGTTAATTCAGCAGAATCATTATATTTTCCAACTCGTATAAACCTTTCGAACATGCCACCCAATACCTGCGATTCCGATGAGTTCCCGATTAAAAGCGATATGTATGGCTGTTCTTTAATAGCGTTTTCCTTTTTATCCTCATCATATTCATTAACAATCTTGAAGAGTTCGATTTTGAGAGCGTTATCTTCATCAACACCGAAATCTTTGTAAACTTCGGATTCTGTCGAGCTTTCAAATCCTTTTTTCAAATCAACCAGGTGTCTAAGCAATTGATCGACAACATCCGGCTTTGCAGGATGGTATTCCGCATTTAAAATCAGCCATTTACCAGGAAGTGCATTTACATTGTTTGCACCCAAATTCTTCTGAATATTCACATTCTTATCACCCATGCTGATTTTAATTCGCGAAACCAATGAATCATCGAAGCCGGGCAACAACGGATTAAAAGCTTCTGAAGTTTCCTCGGTAATCTTGAATTCGGTCTCAGTCGCAAAGTATATTGTTGCCAAAAGAAGCAATAATACTGCCAGTACAAGATTCGCTTTCATTTTTGCCTCTTATTGTATCTGTTAATCTCGAAAGTCTATTTTGAACACGGATATGCCGTGTAAAGTTTATATTTGCTCGTTTTTATCCAAATCCAGCTTAAATTTCCGTTTTTTCCTGAGCTCGAAAACCGCTTGGTCGTAGTATCTCGACTGAATTCGATAAATCATCAGGAAAAATCCAAGAACAATCAGTAATAATGGCATCGCACCAATAGCAATAAATCTGATTAATGTTTTTTCATCACTAGAAATTGGTTTAAGTGGTGAAAACGTCGCTGTCTTCTGCTCAATCCGTAAATAATCTTCGCCATATGCAAGATAATTTATCATGTTAATAATAGTTTTCTCAGTATCCCAGCTACCTAAGAATAAAAGATACCCAGCAGAATTACCGGAAACAACAATCCTTGTGTCTGATGATGTACTTAGAACGGATTCGTTTTTCCTTTTTTCCTCATATGCGGGTGCATCAAGAACATTGCCATTTTCATCAACAAGTTTCGGTGTATAACCTCTTTTAAACTGTGACTTGAATTTCCCGTCAATTGATGCTGCTAAAGTGAAAATATCACGTTTGATGGGTGGATTATTCATCAGATTTGTGAGCGTTCCAGAATTCAGCTGGTTAAACGGATCCTGCCTGATTGTCATATCAAGCGTAATTGTCCATGCTTTGTTGCTTGAATTATAAATTGGGTTAAACTTTGCTTCAGGATGCAGAGTTTCAGGATTCTTCTTTATCACGTTGTTGTAAAGCAGGTAAACTTCCTTGATACCTGCACATGCTGGATGATTGGTAAGCCTATCACCACTCACATTCGCTGCGAATCGAAAAGCAATATCACCAGTATTCGCCTTTGCAACAAAACATTCTTCATCAAATACAACTTCGTCAGTTTCAACATGAAAACCATATTTATTGATAAATTTCGTCCATGATTCATCACCATTTGACCAAACGGGCATAAATTGTCTCATACCTGTTTGAGTTGGTGGAATAAGCGGTGAAGTAAAAAACAGTATCTTCCCACCCCGCATTATAAACTGGTCAATTTGAAATTGCTCTCTTTCACCCAGAACTTCAGGTGTTGCAATCATAACTAAAATATCAATTTCATTTGGAACAGGAACGCTGCCATGCTTGAGATCAACCGGTTTATCCTCGAAACCTTCCTCCTCGCGAAGCCTTTTTCTTAATAAATACGTTGGATCATCACCATAATGTTTTTCTTCATGTCCAATGAGATAGCCCACAACAATCGGTTTTGTAATAAGCTGGCGTAACGATTTCGTTAACACAACATTTGCATGAGCATAAATCGATGAACCACTTTTTTGTTTATCTTCTGTAATATACACTTGGTCGAACTTGATTGGCAACTTCGAGCCGTATGTTATGTAAAATGCAGAATAAAACGATTGATAAGTTTTCTTGTCACCCTCGTATGTCAATTCCTTAATATCACTGATGTTCTCATCCTCAAGGAACTTTCTAATTTCGAAAGCAGCTTTTTCATCTTCACTTGCATCTTTGGAAAGCTCTTTTTTTTCTTTGTTTTCAATGTTTTCTCTTTCAAGAACGCTGCTATAACGTTCCTTTTTCTCTTCCTCCTCAGCACTTTCCTTCAAGTTCTTTTGAGGTACTTCAATCATCTCGAAAACGAAGTTTCTTGGTGCAGCTTCACGGTATTCCTTCAGCAAATCCTCAATTTCCTTCGGCATAAGCTGAAGCCGTCTCGGACGTAGTTCAGTCGGACTAAAATAATACCTTACTTTGAACTGCATTTTCGATTGGCTCAAATCACTTAATAGTATTTTGCTTGTATTATCCAGAGAATACCGTTTATCCTTGGTTAGATCAATTCTTGTTGCTCCACGTTCAAAAAACATGAGAAAAATAACGAAAACACCGATTACAAGCAGTATCTGCAAACCATAAATCCAGAAATCGTATTTTGCAGTGAATCTTTCTTTGCTAGAATCACGCTGCATCTGTTTACTTTCAGTGAAATACAAAATCACCGGACCGAGAATCGGCAGAAAACCCAGACTAAGCCCAAAATATAATTCATGCCTCCGATAATATGCAAAGTAAAGCGTGAATATTATATGTAAAAAGTAAACTATAAAGAAGATACGCAGCATAACCTCGTCCATATTGTTATCCCCTTGTTTATAATCTCTTAAATTTTAGTGAAATTATCGTTAAGTATATAAAAAAACCGATAAATATTAGGTAATACAACATATCGCCAATATCGAGTATGCCCTTGGCGATTGAATCAAAACGCTCGGAAAGTGCGACTCTGCCTGCGATTCTCGCAAGAGTATGATTGATTTTTGTCAGGAATTCAAGCGTCGCTTCCGAACCTAGCAAAACAAAGAAACCTGAGATAAAAATACCCGAAATAAACGCGATAATCTGGTCACGGGTCAGACTCGAAACAAACGTCCCGATTGACAAAAACGCGCCTGCAAGAAAAATACCGCCGATATATGATGCAACGATTTGACCGTAATCCGGCTCACCAAGAAATGACAGAATAATCGGAAACGGAAATGTCGCTACAAGCATAAGAGCAGTAAATGCCCAAGCACCAAAGAATTTTCCGAGTAAAATCTCTGTCGTATTCATCGGCATTGTCATCAGAATTTCGAACGAACCGACCTGTTTTTCCTCTGCCCAAAGCCGCATCGCAATTGCTGGTACAAAAAACAGGAACAGCCATGGTAACGCCTTGAACATCGGTTCAAGATCATTTCTGCCCCGTTCGAAGAAATCTCCCTGGAAATCTCCGAAAGAAAGCCCGCCACTCAGCGTTATCCAGCCAATCACTACCAAAAACACTGTCATCACAATATACGCAATCGGTGATGCGAAATAAGACTTGAATTCTCGCTGAAATATAATCCAGATATTTCCAAGCGAACGTCCGATTTTCGGTATATTATCAGTTTTCTCAGCAAGCTGATTTTCTCGCAGTGTTTGGGGAAAACCCTCTTTCCACTGTAACTCAGCAGGTTCTATGAGAATTTTTTCTTCGCTCATTTCAAACCCCGGTATTTATTTTGCATCCGAAAAGCATAACAAAATAGAATTGTGTTTCAACTTCTGATTTTTTCGTATTTTAGGTTTTGCAAACAAAATCTGAAACTAAGTTCACGCTTTGACGTCAAAATTCTGATGTAATAAATATTTATACGGAGGAATTGATGAAAAGATTGATATTGAGTTTGATAGTCATTTTATGCCTTGCAGGGCTTACATTTGCACAGGAAATTATCGCAGAATCTATGCAGAAGGACGTTCCTGAAGGAAAAGAAATTCCGAAGGTGAAAAACTGGGGTGTGCAGATAAAAAGTCATGTAGTTTCTGTTGAAATCAAAGACCAAGTCGCAATTACGACCGTAAAACAAGTATTTTTCAACCCCAACGAGTATAACCTGACCGGAACCTATGTTTTTGCGCTGCCTGAGAATGCTTCGATTAATGAATTCAAGATGATCATTGACGGCAAAGAGATTAAGGGTGAAATTGTCGAAAAAGCTGAAGCTGCAAAGATTTACACCGATTTAATTCGCAAAAACAAAAATGCAGGTTTACTTGAGTACATCAACAAAAAAAGCTTCAAAGCTACGGTTTACCCGCTGCTTCCCAATAAAGACACACCGATTGAAATAAAATACACACAACTTCTCAAAAGCGAGAATGAGCTTGTTGAATTCGAGTACCCGATGAATACAGCAAGGTTTTCAGATGCAAAGATTGAAGAATTGAAACTTTCGGTGAATCTGAAAACTACCGTGCCGATTCGCTCGATATATTCGCCTTCTCACGAAATCAAAACTCAGAAAACAGATGAAAATAACGCAATAATCACATTTGATGCAAAAAACATCGTCTCGGACAAGGATTTTGAGCTTTATTACGCCTATAGCAACAAAGATTTCGCTATGAATCTGCTTACATATGCAGACGGTCAGGAGGACGGATATTTCATGCTAATGGTTACTCCCAAGACGAAGTTTGATGAAACAGAGATTTTGCCCAAGGATATTGTGTTTGTGCTTGATATTTCTGGTTCAATGAATACTGACAATAAAATCGGGCAGGCAAAAAACGCTTTGAAATACTGTGTAAAAAACCTTAAAACCAAGGATAAATTCAATATTATCACGTTTAACAGCGGAATTGAGACATACAAAGAGATTATGCTTGATGCAAACGAAGGAAACATCAATGCTGCTGTCAAATTCACAGAAGAACTTTACGCCATGGGTGGAACAAACATCAATGATGCGTTGAGCAGGGCTCTCAGCACAATTGGTGTAAAGGAAGAAGGCAGAATTAAGATGATTGTGTTCCTCACAGATGGTCAGCCTACGTCCGGTGTTACAAATGTTGAGCAGATTGTGAAAAACTCCGCAGCAAACAACAAAAATGATGTTCGAATTTTCACGTTCGGCGTAGGTTACGATGTCAACACGTTCCTTTTGGACAGTATCGCAGAAAATTCCCACGGAACCCGCGATTATGTAAAGCCCAAAGAGGATATTGAGGAAGTTGTCTCATCGTTTTTCAACAAAATTTCCAATCCGGTGCTTGGTTCGCTTGAGCTGAAGTTTGACGGCGTAAAAGCATACAGGTTTTTGCCCAGGACGATGCCGGATATTTTCAAGGGAACGCAGCTTACCGTGTTCGGGAGATATGCTGGTGATGGCAATGCAAAAATCACTTTAACCGGCACTGTTGCAGGTAAATCCAAGACTTTCGAAGTCGAACAGAATTTCGCAAAAACTGACACATCCGCTGAGTTTCTACCTCGACTTTGGGCTGTACGCAGAATCGGTTTCCTGGTCGATCAGCAACGTCTTTATGGACAGAACGAGGAATTCAGAAAAGAAATTATCCAGCTTGGAAAACGCTTCGGAATTGTAACGTCTTACACATCAATGATTGCACACGATGGAGCACCAAGTAGAGACGCAAAACCCGGTACAAGCGCAGATGGTTGGGGTGGTGATAAAAGCAGTCCGTCATCTTCAAACGGTCGAGGATACCGGAACAATCCAAGCGGTGGCGGTGCTGGAAGAACCGAAGGAAAACTCGGTGGAGATGATGAGGATTCTCAAGATGAACCTGAAAAAGAATCAAATGATTCAGCACGAAAAAAAGCGGATAATACAATGAAACCTCTTGAAAAGGCGAAATTACCGTCTCAGCCTGAACAAAAGAACGAAAAACTCGATTCCGGTGGTGTTACAGGCAAGGATGCAACGAAATCTTCTGAAGAATTAAGACGTATGAGGGAAGCACAATCGGAAAATGCTGAGGCAGATTCAAAAATTGTCGGCACAAAAAAGTTCGTGAAAACTGGTGAATGGTGGATAGACGCGAGTTACAAGCTTGATGATTTCATTGAAAAACCTGACAAAATCAAGCTTTTAGTTTATCTCAGCGAAGAATATTTAACACTTTCACAGAAAATTGCTGACCTCGCAAAATACTTCACGCTTGGAGAAAAGGTTATCGCGGTTCACGACAGTTTGTGTTACATTGTGGATAATGAAGAAGGCATCAAGAAAATTGAAGAAGCATTCAAAGAAATCCGTGAAAATCTAGCTAAACAAAAAGAGCTTGAGGAAAAAGCAAAACAAGCAGCAGAGGAGCAAAAAAACGAAGCTGAGAACAAGGATAAGACATCAAACTCAGCTAAATAATCATGTGAAATTTTACACACCTAGAGCAGTGTTACAAAAAAAATGATGTTAGTGGCACAGGCTTCCAGCGTGTGTCTTTGAATGCTGCAACCAACGTCAGGCAAGGATGCCTGACCCACTAATCTATTGCTCAATATTTATGTAACAGTACAGTAGTTTTGTATACGAAGTTTCCGAATTTGTAAAAAATGCAATGCGTTAAAATTGCAATCATGCAAAGGTTATTGCACGTTCATGGTTGTAAAATATCCGTTATGGATTAAAATTGGCACAATATTTGTTGAGATAAACAAACAATTGAGGTTGGAATGAATAAAAATGTGATAATTGCTGGCACTACCGCCCTTGTCGTAATAGTATTAATTATTCTGGTTATTGTGTATCCGAGTAAGAAAGAACCTGAGCTGGTTGACAAAAATGGCATAAAACCTGCAGAAAATCTTGAAGCTGAGCTTTTACGCGGTGTAGAGAGATACATCACAGGAGATAAGAGCATAGTCAAAGTCCTTGTGAAATCCGACAAACATAAGAAAAAATTTATTGAAATGCTGCAAAGTGAGCCCGCATTTACGCTTGCTCTCGGTCGAATCCTTGCTGAGACACGCGAATTCGACGAACTTGTACTTTCATTTGCTTCAAATTTTGCTTCGCCTGAATTGTATCCGATTTTAGTCGATTATCTGAAAATTAAAGGTGTTGATGAAGAAAAACGCCAACTTGCTTACCGGATTTTGGCTTCTGGCGGTGATGATGCATTAGATGTGATATTCAACAAACATTATGACAAAGAAACAGGAAGAATTTCTGACGTTGGTGAAATTCACAAATTTTTATTTTATTTCCCTCATTATTATCGGCTAAGATTCTGGCTTGAGAAATATACAAGCAACGACAAAAACGATTTACTGAGTAAAACCGCAAAGATAAATTTCAACAATACTGCATGGATTTATTCGCCGGTTTCGATGAAAACTCAGCTTAAATTATTCTCTGACCTGCAAAATACAAAGCAGCAGGAAGTAATAATTTGGGCTATTGCACAAAATCGGATTCGCCCGCAATGGTATGACTGGTTTGTGCCGATGTTCGCAAAGGCAGTCAGCGAAAAGAATCGGTCAGACACAACGTATCTATTCCTATCCCTGGTTGAGGTCATTGTTTTGCCCAGACGTGAATTACTTGTAACGCAGCTTGAAAATTGGCTTAGAAATAACCTAAGCAATACAACCGGATTTAAAATTCTGTCTGCAGCGGTTCAGCAGGGACGGACACAAATAGAGCGTTACAGGACAAGTAACAGTCTTTATACGAACGAACCAACTGATGAGCTAGATTCACCAGATCCTGATGAAAATTTACTGCCGGTTCTCCAAATTCAAGCAACGTCAACAAATGCTGGATTTTTTGAAAAACTCTCGATGATTTATGCAAAGCGTGTCAATGGTGAAGTAAACCGTGCTGAAAGTAAATTTGATACATATAATTTCGAATTATTTAGCGATATTCAAAAGGATTATTTTGTTAAGCCCTACCTCTTTGAAATTGCGCAAAATGCTGGGATAAAACCTGATGATGGATCGTGGAGGAGCAGCTTTTTCAGCTCAATTTTTGATAAGAAAACTGAAATAAGCAAAGAAAATATGTCGAATGAACAAAATCTTTGGCTTGAATTTAACAACATTTTAGGTGCAATTTGGGGTTTGAAGGAAATTGACACAAATACAAAAGCAGAATTGTTTAAGGCGACAAAACTGCTTGAATCGGATGATTCTCAAATCGCAAAATTCACGCATCTGGCAATACTTGAGCTTCTTGCATCGCCTGTAAATAAAGAAAATATCGAATTATTCATTGAAAACCTTGAGAAAACCAAGCTGACAGATAAACAGAAGTTCAGCCTTGCTCAAATAATTGCGGTGAATCTTGACAGACTTTATAAACCCCAGTATTTATCTGAATTCAATCCTTTTCAAATATGTATTAGCAAAACATTTTTTGATGGTTATACCGATGTTCTTAGCGCACTGAATATCAAAAAACACAAGTTCTCATTAGAATTATTGAAATCAATATTAAAAGACAATAAAAACGATGAAAAACTGGTATCGGAAGTTTTTCGGAAGATTAAGAACTCAGAATTACGAGGATTGGATGAAGATATTGCACAGTTTTTGACATCCAATAATCCAGCACTGATTGCGAAAACTTTGATGATGCTTCCTTTCAATGAGAAGTATTCAGCGGATTTTGAGCGATTTATGATTCACATGGATACTGAAGTTAAAACCGCTGCTGCCGTCAGAATGCTTGAATCCGACTCCGACCACAAGGTTTTAAATGCCATTTCAGTTCTTAAGCTGGATCAAACATTGGAACTGGGAAAGAATTTATGGCGTATAAAAAAAGCTAAAATCATTGTGCCAATCCTTTTGGAAATTTCGCAGAATAACCTTGAAGTTTTTACTGACAACATTAAAAGACGCAGTGATTTGATGCTTGATGATAATATTTTCGAAACAAGTCATGAAATTTACCGAAATACAGTTGATTTGGAAGTTCAAGCGGATGTTATGAATGCGATGCTCACCCGTGATGATAAAGTTGCGGAATTGCTTGTAACTGCAGCAAAAAGCAAGGAATACAAAATTCGGCATATTGCTTGGGATTTTGTACTTATCAATCCGAAAAAATTGAGTAAGGATTTGATTATTACGCTTCTTAATGCTGATTATTACAAGGACCCGCAGCAAGTTTTGATGTATATTGCAGAAAATCCTAAATGGATTCGAGAGCATGTCGATGTTAAAAAACGTGTGCTGAAATTTTTAGAGAAAATAAGAGATGGGCTCGAAATCAGCGCAGTTTTCGCTCTCGTAACAATTGAGAAGGATGCAGAAATTGCCTCTGCCTTGTGCAAAGCGATTAACAAACGTGTGCTATGGCCTGTATCTGTCCAGGTTTGGACGTATATTGAATCGTTTAAGGATATTGAGATTGCAGAAGCAATGCTTGATATAATCACACATGAAGATCGTAACGCAACTGATTTTGCCAGTTCGTATCTTGTTGAAGTTATCGATGATTTCAAAGGTTTGCGGGAAAAAATCTACAAAACGTACGAAGGGCTTGAGTTTTACAAGAATGTTATTGATTTTCTGCCCGTTTTCACAGGTACGCTTGATAAGAATGCTGCTAAAATGCTTGTGAATAAGGATTATACGAAGTTGAAGGAAGGTGTTTTTAAAGACATTGAAACGCTGCCAATTGAGGTTGCCAAGGCACTAAGCATAATTTTTGCGCTGAAAGCTGACCCACGGAATATGATACAGAAGGCATATTGGACAAAATACATTAAATGAAAAAAAGCCCTGCGCGTTAACACAGGGCTTATTGAATTAACAAAATAGCAAAAGAATGCTTATTCTTTCGGGAATTCATCCTTGAATGTCATGTAATACACAACACCAATGAAGAAGAATCCACCTACAATGTTACCAAGTGTAACAGGAATAAGGTTTGCCATAAAGAAGTTGCCCCACGTAACACCTGCAGCGCCCAAGAAGATTCCTGCTGGAATGAAGTACATGTTAGCAACACAGTGCTCAAAACCGGATGAAACGAAAGCCATAATCGGGAACCAGATTCCGAAAAACTTGCCAATCATATTCTTGGATGAGAATGAAAGCAGAATTGCTACATTGACCAGCAAATTACAAGCAATACCGCTCATGAAAGGTTTCCAGAATGCCATAAATCCACCGATATCGCCATAGGCTACTTTAAACGCAGCGATTTTCATCGCAAATTGACCGTAAACATTTGGATCCCCTGTGTTGCCAGTCAAGGATGTTGTAGCCATCAAATATGCCCAGAAAATCGAGCCGACGAAATTGCCGATGTAAACAAACAGCCAAAGTTTCATGACTGCCATCCATTTGACTTTTTTTCTCATCGCAGCCATGGGACCAATCATTGCATCACCGGTGAAAAGCTCCATACCGGTTAAAACAATTGCAATTAGACCGACGGGGAAGACTGCGCCAAGTACGAGTTTTGTGATTCCGGGTGAAACGATGTCGGTAGCACAGATTGTTGCAAGTGCACCACCAACTGCAATGTAAAGCCCTGCCATGAATCCGCGGATAAGCATGTTTGTTGTGCTTAAACGACATTTGTAGCATCCCGCAGTTACTGCGGTTCCGACTACTTCAATAGGTTTCGCTGTCATTAAATGCTCCTTTCAAAGCTTGAAAAAGATAATCAGGTAAACTTGTATTATTTGTTTATAAATGCACTTTCAAAAAAAATACATGAATTGTTTATGTCATGCAATTAATAAATTGAATATTTTTTTTAATGACGTGATTTTTTTTAAATGTATTATTTTGGGTCTGTGAATACTCTCGTAATTTCTTTTACGATTTGAAATTATTTTCATTTAATTTTAAATATTTATTATTTTTCGTGACTTATTTATTTTTTTTATAGGATTATAATAGATTCTTATTTATGTGACATTTATCTATTCAGTTTGAATTTATTCTACAAATTGAAATATATGGGCAATAATCGCATGGTGTTTTACTTGTTTTTGAGTGAGAAATATCTGGTGAAATCGGGAAAACACCGTTTTTCATTTGATTTACGATGAGTTTTATTAGTTTTTCAGCATTATCAACAATCATATCTATTTCTGAGTTTTCAATATTTTTTCTAACATTATTGTAAATTTTATTTTTCGCATTAACTGAATGAAATATTTCGGAAAGCTCTTGACTAACAAAACCAGCGAATTGATTTGAAAAAAGATGGTAAAACAGTGCAGAATTTATATTATCTATTTTAAAAATCCTTTTCATTGCCATTATATAAATAGGTAGTTGAAAATCTGTGTTTGTAAAATTTAGAATTGGGAAAGTTGATTCCTTGTTTATTGAATTCTTTGTCCAGATTTCTTCAAGATTTCTAAATGTAAATAAATTTACGATTTCTTTGTATTTATTAAAATCCGAGGTCTTCTTATAATCTATTATTAAATAATTTGAAATATTATTTACTTGTATTATATCAACTAAATCAATAAAACCGCATATCCAAATCTTATGTTGTCCATCTTCAATTTCAAGATATTTATCATTTTCCGATTTGATTAATAAATTACTTTTTGAATTTTCCTCATTATTAATAGAAGGAATACCGAAAGCCAATTCAACAGCACCAGGTTTTGCATAAAGACTGATTCTTCTATCAATTTCTTTATTCAGAAATTCTTTATAAGATTGAGCATTCTTTTCGAATTGCTTAAATTCAGATCTGTAACGAAATATTCGATAATTGTTTGAAAAATATTGAGACAAATTCAACATAGTATTTTCAATAATATTTTGTTTCATTAAATAAATTTCTGCAAAATTATAATCTATTAAATATTTGGAAAATATCTCAGCAAATTTTTCCATTGCTTTATGAAATATATTTCCCCAAATTCCAGCATCAATGTCAAATTGCTTTAATTCTTTAATTCTAAAAATATTATCTAATAAAAACTTATATGGGCATGTAAGATATTTCTTTAAGCTTGAATGAGAAAAGACAATTTTGTTTTCTTCAATTAATTTTTCAATTTGTGTATTTGTAAATTTTGACAGATTTAAGTACTGCCGACTTTTTACTGATACTTTATAGTCATTATAATTTATTATTGTTTTTGTTGTTGACAAAGAATGCCTTTCCGAAATATATTTAACATGTTTATTATTTTTAAGGTAATTAATTGAATTATAGAGTATTTTTTTATCAATTTTTATTTCTGTATTATTATCTAATTCATTTATGGTTCTAGTATAGAATCTTTGTTGGAAACCTTGTAATATAATTTCCCAGTTTTTCTTTGTGTAATTAAATTCATTTAGATTAGAAAATATTGAAAATTGCATATACATCGATTTATTCAAAGAATCACCTTTCAGGTTCTGTTCAGCATGGCATAGGAATAGATATTCACTAGTTCTAGTCAATGCTTTATAGAATAGAAAATCTTCATAATCATGAAAAGATTGACGTGTGTTGAATCCATAATTACTTGAAAGAATTGTTATGAAATCTTCTGATAGATAGGTTGTAGGAGACTGCAAAACAGGGAAAATACTCTGATTTAAGCCAACAATAAATAATGTTGAAATATCATTATCATTGTGGAATGATACAATATTCGCAACTCTGACTCCTTCAGTGCTTTTTTTATCCAAAATATTAATTTCGTTAGCAATAATATTCAAATATGACTTTAAATCCAAAGCTGTCTGAGCGTGTGTTGAAATTTTATACTTTGATATAGCATCCACAATTATTGGGTAAATATGCAAAAAAGATGAATTAATTTTCAAAACAATATTTAACATATTTTCGATTAATTCAATTTCGTTTGAAATTTTTGAAATAGACTTAAAAAATAAATTCAACGACATAATAATGTGTAAATCAGCCTTACTTAAGTCCTTTTTCCTTTTTAATACAAATAAATCATCACAATTCTCAATTGTCGAATCATATAGAAGTTGAAAACTAAAAAGTCCAGATTCAATAATTTTATCAGCACATTTACTTAAATCTGATTTGTCTATTGCAATATCGCAATTTAATAAAATTAATTCATAAGTAAAATCAGATACAAAAAACTCATATAAATCCCATAATTCAATTTCATTAAACAAATCATCAAAATGACTTATATAATTCTTTTGCATTTGGATAAGATGAATAAACCATTGGAAAATAGGAATATTAATGAGTTTAGTAAATGAAGTATAATTTGAAGGAATATTATATTTAGTTAAAATATTCGGAATTATATCTGCATACGGATCATTCGAACGATAAATTATGGCTATTTTATCAAGCGGAATATTATTATTTAATACAATATTTTTTATTTTCAAAGCAACTTTAGTGATTTCTTCATAAGGTGTTTCAGCGGTTATTTGCTGAATGTATTTCGACTTTGTAAGCGGTTCATCAAAAATTAGATTTGTTTCTAATTCTCTAATCTGTGAATTCGCAAAATGTTTTGGTGAACTAAAAGTAATATTATTAATTTCATATTTTGTTCTTACATTACTCGAAAAACGATTTATTAATTTACTTTGGTATTTAAAGAAAATGCTGTCCTTTCTACTTTCATCAATACAAAATGAAACATAAGATTCAGTATTTCTAACTAATTGGATTAGAACTTCAATTTGGCTCTGTACAAATCTATTAAATCCGTCAACAATTATAAGTTTGTATTTCGTGTGTTGTTTTTTTAGTTTACTTATAATGTTCGCTGAAATATTTTCTGTTTCAGATTCATCGTAAAAACCGTTTTCTTTTAACAATGATTTATATTTATCTAGTAAAATAGCAAACGCTGAACAAGTATTTGCCACTAATAAATTATTTGTGTTGTCTGCAATTTTTTGAAATTTTCGTCCAGTAATGTTCTCACGCATAAAACTCGATAAAGTATTATACAAATTCTGTTTCGATGTTGTTTTGTTCCAATTATCCAATATTGAAATGACAGAATTGTTATCGGGATATGAATTATTATTCTCTAAAATAGAATCTAGTGCAATATTCAGAAAATATGTAAAACCATAATTTAATGGTTTTAAGCCAATATTTTCGTTCTCGATAATTCTCAAAGAAAATGATCTGAAAGTCTCGATATTTAAACCAAGTATAGGCGTTTTGTCAAATTGATGAATAAAGCTATCACAAGCTGCACGAGATGGTAGAATTATTAAAATATCACTATTTACTATATTATTGTCAGAGTAATTTATTAATTTCTCTAGCAAAAATTCCGTTTTTCCTGAACCTGCAGGACCTAGCAATAAATTCAACATACATACACCAACACAAAAACCAAATCAATTTAACGCAATTATAGCAAATATTAAAGTGCCAGCAAATTCATCAATGAATTGTTCTGCGTTTCCTACACCAAAACAATGCTTTATTAATCTCAACAATCTTCCCCAGAGTATCAATCCCCTTCTTTTCCGCCTCTTGAAACAAGCGTTTCGAAAGCTGATAATGATAAATCGCTGCTTCCAACAACTTCTCCGCATCCTCAACCCCTGGAAGCGATGCCTTATCAAGTTTTAATGCAAGCCGATATTCTCTCTGAGCTTCCTCAAGGAGCTTCTTTGCAGGTAATTTCAGCTTTTCACGCAAAACCTCCGAATTCTCATCAATTTCAGTAAGTTTTTCAGCTTTCCTGCGTTTTGTCTCAGCAGCTTTTTCATCTTCTGCATTTTTCGCTTCAGCATCCTTTTTACGCTTTTCCTCCATGCGACGTCTGAATTCCTCTTCTTCCGCCTTTTTCTTTGACATAATTTCTTCTGCGATACGTTGTTTTTCTTCTTGCTTCATCCGCTCAACTTTTTCCATATGCTCATTCACTCTTTTGGCAGGTTGCTTAAACAAATCCGCTTTCGGGTATTTATCAATCAATTGCGTTAAAATTTCGTATGCCTCATTATATTTCCCGTTTCTGTACAAGTTCATAAATTCCTTGTAATTTTATCTTTAAAGCAAAAAAATTGTCTGCTTTATTTACTCTTAATAAATATTAAACGCTTGT
>CAYZQB010000062.1:0-16092 GCA_964480395.1 uncultured Planctomycetia bacterium | reverse complement strand
TTACTATGGCGGTGGCGGTGGTTACTGCAGCGGTGGCGGTGGTGGTTCAAGCTACTACGATGCTGCTGGCAACACTGACAAATCCACAACCAAAGGTGTTCGCTCCGGTGATGGTGAAGTCGTCATTAAATACTAACCTGATTAAGCACTTAAAGTTGCTTAAATGCATTTTAAAAAAAGACCGGAGTTTTCGCTTCGGTCTTGTTTTTTAATTAATCATATTGTAATAGCAAATTTTCATCAAAATAGTTTATCAAATAAGCTAATAAACCTGCACTGCTGATGCTTTAAAAGTTAGGTAAACATCGACATCAAATTTCAGGTTCATTTCGTAAAAAGAATCTTTCGTAATCAATGCACTGATTTCAACATCTTCAATTTGAATTATCAATTTTAAATGATTCAGTTTATCAATAATTTGAAGGATTTTCCCTTTGAAGTTATTCCTTGCACTTGACTGAAGCTGCTGATTTGAAACAATAATTGCAGCTGGATCAACAAAGACATGTGAATTTCCTACTTTTTCAGAAACAAGCGAAAAACTCACTTTTTCGGAAATAGCTATTGTTTTTAGATTATCTGCACTTGAAATTTCACCAAAAAACAAATTATCTATCGAATTCAGCACAATTTTACTGTTTACAATGGATAAAGGTTTAGAATTAAGTCGATATGCCTGTTCAATATTTTGTGTAGTCAAAATAACCGTAGCATTTAGATTCTCGATTATTTTTTCAAGGGCGAAAGTTCCTGTTTTGTCAAGATTGCTGGTAGGTTCATCAAGCAGTAAAACATTGGGTTTCAAGACTGCTGCACATGCGATTGCGACTCTTTGCATCTCACCCCCTGAAAGCTTTCTTGCGTTTCGATTATCGAAATTCTTCAGACCTACTTTTTCGAGTATTTCCACAACACGTTTTTTTATTTCGTTTTTCGCAACAGATTTTAATTTTAATCCAAATGATACATTGTTAAAAACCGTAGTGTTAAATAGAAAGGGTTGCTGCAAGACTAAAACAAAATTATCGCGAAAATATTTAATATTTTTAGATGATTTCCAAATATTTTCACCGTTAAAGAAAACATCTCCTTGGGTTGGTTTGTCTAAAATTGCTAGTATATTTAGCAAAGTGCTTTTTCCTGAACCGTTCGGACCTACTATTGAATATTTCCTATTACTCTCAAATTCTATTTCAGGAACATCAAGCACCAACTTTTGTTCGTAATATTTTCTAACATTTTGTAGTTTTAATAAAGCCATCTATGCAACCTTTGTTTTTTGAATAACTAGAAAAACAATATTTATCACTAACGCCATTAACAATAAAATTACACCAAGTGCAAAGCCAAGTGCAAATTCACCCATACTTGTTTGCAGCGCGATTGCAGTCGTAATGTTCCTTGTGGAGCCTGCAATATTTCCACCTATCATCATCGACACACCGACTTCGCCAAATGCACGCCCGAAGCCAGCAAGAATTGCTGAAAAAAAAGCATATCTACATTCCCAGAAAAACGTAGAAATTACTTGCCATCGATTTGCACCAAGTGTTGTGGCAGTAATCATAATGCGCTTGTCACTGTTTTGTGTTGCAGAAACACTTAATGCCGTAACAATAGGTAAAATCAGGATAAATTGCCCGATAATCATTCCTTTCAATGTAAAAAGAAGTCCGAATGAGCCGAAAGGACCAATCCTTGAAAGCAAAGAATACATAAATAAGCCGACAATCACTGTTGGCAGCGAGTAAAGCGTGTTTAACATGATTAGGACAATGTTTTTTCCTTTGAAATTATTGATGCCGATTGTAAAACCAAGTGGTATTCCTACGATTGTCGCTATCAATGTGGCTGTAAATGAAATTTGCACAGAGCGACCCACAATCTCGTAAACTGATTTGTCAAACGAGAAGATTAATTCAAATGCTTCTTTAATGCCTGTAGTTATCAATTCCATAATTACCCGATATAATGAGATAAATAACGAATATATTGTAAATATGGCAAAATTGCAAGTAAATAAATACTTGACAATGACTCAATAAAGCGTTATATAATAATATATTCAACGAAATTATAAAATTATCATAATATTTTGCTAAGGTGTTGAGATGAATTCTCAAAAGTTATTAATTATTGTCTTTTTTATTCTTGTATTAATTTTCAGCATTGTTACTGGATGCAGTAAATCTGATGACCAGCAAAAACCAGAAAAAATGAAAGTATTGACAATTTCTTCGACAACAAGTCTTGATAATTCGGGACTTTTTAATGCAATTTTAACTGATTTCGAGACGAAATTCAATACCAAGGTAAAGGTTATTGCAGTTGGTACTGGGGCAGCAATAAAAATGGCTGAGGACGGAAACGTAGATGCAATCTTTGTCCATGCTAAAAGTGCTGAGTTAAAATTTGTCAATGACGGTTATGGCAAGAATCGCAAAGAGATTATGTACAACTATTTTGTCCTTATAGGTGCAGAAAATGATCCTGCAAAAATCGCTGGTAAAAACATACTCGATGCTTTAAAAACAATCTCAGAAGCGAATGTGCCTTTTATTTCAAGGGGTGATAATTCGGGAACACATAAAAAAGAGAAATCGCTTTGGGCAAAAGTTGGAGGAGAACCAAAACCGAGTGAATGGTACATCCAATCTGGAAAAGGAATGGGACCAAGTTTGACAATGGCATTTGAAAAGCAAGGCTACTGCTTGACAGACAAGGGTACTTTCCTTGCTTATAAAGACAAAATTAAGGATATGAAAATTCTTGTTGGTCAAGACGAAGAATTGAAGAATATTTACGGAGTTATTGCGGTAAATCCTGACAAACGCGTTGAAGTTACAGGTGGCAAAGTTACAAAAGATGAAGCTGAAAGCAAATATGAATTAGCGATGAAGTTTATCGGCTGGCTTGAAACAAAAGATGTAAAGGATAAAATCAGAGCTTACAAAGTACAAAATGAATCTCTTTTTATACCTTATTAAATTTTCATAACTAAGTTCTGTCAAAACCGAGAAGTAGTTCGAAGGTTTTCAGATAGATAAAATTAATTAGTCGATGCGGATAACGTCGTTCTTAATATTATCGTGTAAGTTATTCTCACCGATTTCAAAGTCTGGTTCTTCAATTCTGACACCGACCTTATTGTTGTAAATCTCATTCCCCTCAACAATACCAAGCCCATTTTTATGAATCTTCACGCCGTTCCATTTATTGTCATAAATCAGGTTACCCCTGATCTCAGGATTCGCACCGTCATTAATCCTTATACCAACTTTTTCATTATTCCAAATGTGGTTCTCAAGAATCTTGCCTTTTGAATGTCTGCGCATAATTATGCCAAATAGTTTACCTTCATGCAGATTATTATTCTTGATAATTGGATCCGAATCAAAAAATACTTCAATACATGCCTGCTCATTGCAGAAAATTTCGTTCTCCTGTATTAATGCTTCAGACTGCTGCAATACAATTATACCGGTTGAGTTATACGAAATTTTGTTCCTTAAGATTTTCGAATCCGAATTCTCGTTAATCTGTATCCCCGCTTTTTCGTTTTCAGCAATTTCATTACCGTCGATAATCGGCTTGCATCCTTCAAAAATCGAAATCCCGGTAAATTTTCCGCCCTTGATAATGTTGTTTTTGATCACCGGGTTGCTGTTTTTGCTGACGACAATCTGGTCTTTAGTATTCTTGATTATTTCATTCTCAAAGATATTTGCAGAAGAATCAGCAGCGATGAGAATTGCTGATTTCTTGCATTTACGGATTGAATTGCCAACAATCTCGGATTCTGAATGATTATTTATGGTTATTCCGGATTCCATGCACTTTTCGATTTCGTTGCCATTTATCTCGCAATTTGAGTTATCTTTTACGATTATACCGAGACCACCACGAATAATCTTATTACTCTTAATCACAATGTCGCATTGATTGTTAACGCCAATTGCAGCGATATCGCAATCAATGATTTCATTATTCTCAATATTTGCAAAAGCAGTGTTATATGCGCTTATACCCGTTGATTTTATATCACGAATAATGTTTCGTGAAATCTTTGCTTCTGCCTCGTTATTAATAACGATACCTGCGTTACTCGTCTTGAAAATTTCATTATCCTCAATAATGCATAATGCCGAGTTTGAAACAGCGATACCTGAAGTTCCACCTGAAAGCTGGTTATTCCTGATTATTGGGTGGGCTTCAACACCCGAAACACCGACACATGCAAGAGACTGGCTCGTTATTATGCAATTCTCAAAGCTGGGTGAACAGTTTGCAATATCAACAGTGTAATAATTACCCCCGCCAAGCTGGTTAATTTCCAAGTTCTTAAAAATACTTTTGGTATTACGAGCTCTGATGCAAAAATCTCCCTCAACATTGATTTTCGGTAAAAAATCACCTGCTTCACCGAAAATATTCAGATGTTTTCGATTAATAATAATTGTCTCTTTATAAACTGAAGGTCTAACAAAGATTATATCATTTTCGGTAGCTTTTTGAACTGCAGTCTGAATTGAAATGAAATCCCTATCAGTAACATCGCGCCTGTCCACAACCCAGATAAAACCCCAGTTTACGCTGGCGTCTGCACCTTCAGCATCAATCAACAAAGCTCGAATTTGTTTTTTGTACTCAGGTTCTAAATCAGGATAACTAAGCAGGATTTCCTTAACATTCGGATTGTGATATTCAAGCTCGAAGATGCTTAACCATTTCTCTGATGCCTCGTCGAATTCTCCGTTCTCAATATCAAGCTTCATCTTCTCGATAGAATCCTCAACAATGCTTTTCGTTGTGTTATGACCAATTTCAACGAGACAGTCATCACTAATCAGCAAATCAATCTTGCTGCACCGGAAAATCTCATTGTTATCAATTGAACCGGTCGAATTCTCAGTAAACTGAATGCCAATATGTGCATCTTTAATCGAATTCCTTGTAATTATTACTTCTGAATCCTTTGTTACTGCGATTCCGATTTTATGAGTGTTGTTAATTTCATTGTTTTCAAGTGAAGCCCATGAATTTCCAGCAATCTGGATACCTATGTCGAGATTGCTGATTATGTTTCCAGTAACATCGCATTGAGATTCCCTGCTGATTGAAATACCCGGTTTTGTCGTCGCATCAATTAAATTCTCGTTGAAACGTCCTCTTCCTTTGTTCGCAACTTGAATCCCCATAAAAGTTTCATTGATTAAATTGCTGGACACAGTAGGATCTGCTTCGCTTGTTATTGAAATCGCAGCAATATCGCAACCTGTGAATTCATTGCCGATTATCTTACCTTTCGCAGATTTGCTAACTTTGATTCCAATTGTACCCTTTTCGAATTTATTGCTGATAATTAACGGGGCAGCATGTTTATTATGAATGCCTATTCCAGCAATTGATTCGCATGTAATCGTGCAATTCTCGATAGTCGGCGAGCAACCAGAAATGTCAATTGCGTAATAATTGCCTTCACCCGACTGTTTGAAATCGATGTTTAGAATTGTCGAATTCGAATTCATCAGCCGAAGACAACTACTGCCACTTTGCTTAAATAGTGGAGCGAACTCAACCTTTTCACCAACCAGATTAACAGTCTTATTGTGAATGTATAAATCTTCGTTATATTCGCGAGGAGCGATAAGCACAAAATCATTATCCTGTACATAGTTAATAGCTTTCTGAATACTATCGAATGCACCTTCTATTTCATGATCGACGAGATAAACATCACCTGTGATTTCCAAATCAGGTGAAACAGTCTCAAGTCTTTCTCGAGCGATTCTTTTCGCTTCCTCCATGATTTTATGCTGACGTTCTCTTTCTTCCTCAATCAGCATTAGCTTACGTTGACGTTCTTCTTCTTCTTCGAGCTTCTTTTTCTCTTCTTTTTGTTTCTCGATTTCCTTAACGTCAATAACTTCCTCAGCAGGTTCAATTACGGTTTCAGCAGTTTTTTCAATGTCCTTTGTCTCAACTGTCTTAAGCTTGGATTCGCTTAAAACCATTGCTTCAGGCTCGAAATCCCACTCGAAATCTTCTTTCTTGATTTGCTTGCCCTGTGTTTTTGTTTCCTCGTAAAACTCAGGATCAAGCTCAGGATATTTGCTGATTATATCGAAAAGTCGCGGTTCAAGACTTGCAAGGTCTTTGATTTGTACCCAGATTTTCTTGGCTTTGTCGAAATCATCTTCATCGAGTGCTTTTCTCAGTTCAGGCAGATAGAATTTGATATATGTAATTATTTTGTTGTCTTTGAGCTCCGGTTTTGAATCCTTGCTGACATAAATGTTCTCACGTTTGTTGGCGATTAACTCGTTTTTGAAAAATACACCCTTCGATGCGCCTTGAATCGTAATCCCGACAAGATTGTTGCGAATCAGGTTATGATTGACATTCGGGTCAGAAACTTTATCGACTTTGATGCCTTCTTTCGTGCAATTCAAGATTTCGTTCAGCTTCACAACGGGGCGTGATTGATTTTCGATATGCAAACCGAATGCGCTGTCAGATATCTTGTTGTAACGAAGCAGTGGTAGGGCATTTCTACCGTTGATATGTACACCAGTAAGCGATTTGCTTGATATATCGCAGCTTTCAATTGTCGGTGAGCAATCTACAATATCAACTGCTGTTAGCTCTTCGCCACCAAGCAGATTAAATTCAATGTTAGCAATTATCGATTTTGTATTCTTAAGCTTCAAAACAACGTCATTACTGAAGTTCAGCGTAGGTTTATGGTCTTCAGTCAAACCTCGCAAAGTTATATCTTTGTTGTCAATTACAAGATTCTCCTCGTAATCACCTTTAAAAACGATAATAAAATCGCCTGTGTCTGCATTTTCAATTGCTTCAGAAACAGTTTCGTAGTCGCCAGTTTTATCGGCATCGACGAGCATCAGCTTTCCGCTATGTGAATCGAACTTCATGAAATCAATGATTTGCAGGTGTACTTCTTCGGTAGTATCATCATACAAATCAGGAAATAACCTGATAAAACCCGTTAAATTCGGGTCATACGGATTAATTCGCATGATTTGATACATGATTTTGAGGCATACATTTTTCTTTTTGCCAAGAACAGCCCATTTCAGCTCTTTATAGGACTTCGCAATTTTTAGAGTATTTTCCTCAGTCATTTCAAGCTCAAGCTTAACTTCTGTTGTTGATCTGTCTCGCTTTTGTGCTTTTTCACGGTTTATTTCCAGTTCGATAATTTGTGAATGAGATCCGCCCAAAATCGGGTCATAAACTTTCATTTCTGTTTCATCATCATATGCCGTGTAATCCACTTCCTTATCGGAAAGATCCAATTGAGATGCTTCACTAAGGTGCGAATCATACTCATTCATCTCATTATCACCAGTATAATCGATAATTCTCGATAATTTATGCTTTTCGCTCGACTCAGTCGGAATATCGCGATAATCACTTTTTTTGTAATGTTTCTCGGTATTACTCATCATTTTCACTTCCTCAAGCGTTTCTGAATCCGCAGTTTCAATGGTGTCATCAACATCATCTTGGATATCAGTCGAAATATCGACACCATCATGTTCTTCTATCGGTAATTTTTCATCTGATATTTGTTCTGACGTATCTTCAACTACATTATTATTCTCGATTATTTTTTCGAAAGGGTCCACGATTTCATTGCGTGTACTTTTAATCAGAAATGAGCAGATAACTTCTAATAAATTCGTATCCTCAATTGAATCTTCATCCGAGTTTTTTATATCAAGTTTGTCAGATGCTGGCAGATAAATATATGAGACGATGTTTGTCCAATGATTTGTTGTGAAATCAATGCTTGAACGGATTGTCAATATCGAATCATCAAATCCGAAACCGTATTTTGCTATCAGAAATACGGTCAAAACATTGGAATCAGGATATTTTCCGGATTCAGCAGTTGTAGAAAAGTCAAAAATCTGCAATTTCGATTCTGAAAGTTCTGAAATCACATCCGCAAAGCTTGCATCATCGGTAATATTGGCGGTTAAGGATACAACATCGGCAACATCTTCCATTTCAAGATGTTTTATCGCTTGCTCAGCAGTTTCGAGTATGCGTGAAAAATCCATGTCAGTTTCCGAAACGCTGTCCTGAAACGGTTTTATAACAAGGATTTTACTTCTTTCAGAGGTGTTATTGACTGTGAATTCGGGTATTTCAGGCATCTCCGATTCTGCAATCACTTGAACTAAAAGGTTGTAAAGCGTATCAAAGTATTCATAAGATTCCGAACGCGAAAACAGACATTTATAATCGTTCTCCCAATATTGTCCGATTTCGTTCGCATAAAGGATGATTAATTTCTTACACACGACATATTTTGCATAAACTGCAGCTAAAAGAGCATCAGGATGCGGATTCTTGCCAGTATCTTCAGTTGGAATGAAATCTGCGATTACAATATCGGAATTTCTGATTTTCTCACGTGTTTCATCGATTGATGTTATCGTTTCTGATTCTTCGATTATGCTAATAACATAGTTGTTCTGGTGTCTGATTTTATTAATAACTGCATCTATTGTCGCAATATTGCTGACTCTAAATTCCGTTTGAGGAACGCTTATATAAATTCTAATCTCGTTATTGTTGCTCACAACTTCTCCTTATATATTTAATGCCGAAATATCCTTATATTTTAACTTAATTTATTCTTATATCCGCAGAATCTTGAAGATTTCTTTAATCTTTCTCAGCATCTTGCGAATCAACTTCATCAAGTCTGATTTTGCGAATTCTTGCTGATTTTGAGCTGAGATTGATTTTAGCAGCGGATCTCTGAGCCTGCGTAATCATCCTTAACCATCCTGAAACCGCATCTGTGTCAATCGCTCCCGCTTGTGCAATTGTTGCTGTGTCTTTGCTGTAAAGCGAATAGGGTGATTTACATCCTTGAATTGTAACATTGCCCTTGAAAAGCTTAACATCGATTTTACCGGTAACTTTTTCCTGTGCTGAATCAAAAAAGGCGGAAATCGCTTCTCTTAGCTTGCTGTGCCAAAAACCGTTGTAGACAATCTGAGCAAACTTTGCTGAAATAATTGGCAGAAAATGTTGAGTTGCACGGTCTAGAGTAATTTTTTCGAGTGCTTTTTTCGCAGAATGCAAAATTTCCGCTGCTGGTGCTTCATATACTTCTCGAATTTTCGCGCCGATGAATCGGTTTTCCACGTGACTTACACGTCCCATAGCATGCTTGGCACCAATAGCATTAAGCTCTTCAATAAGAGTAACCGGATGTTTTTTCTCGAAATTTATTCCAACAGGTATACCGCTGATGAATTCTATCGAGAATTCTTCTGCTTTATCAGGGGCATTTTCGGGTGAAACTGTCCATTGAAAGGCTTCCTCTGGTGTTGGTGTCGATGGGTCTTCCAGTGGAATTCCTGTAATTCGTGTTCCCCAAATGTTCTGATCCTTTGAATAATCGAATTTAAGTTCATCCTCTGAAAGATGAATATGATGACGTTTTGCGTATGAAATCACTTCATTTAGATGTTGAAAACTCCATTCACGTCTTGGTGCAATAATCGTAAGCTCGGGGGCAAGTCCGCTGAAAGTCGCTTCAAAGCGAAATTGATCATTACCTTTGACGGTACAACCATGCCCGACATTCTTAATTCCTTCTTCTTTGGCGATATTTATCATTTCTGAAGCGATTAAAGGGCGTGAAAGTGCTGCTGAAAGATAATAGGCATCCTCGTAAACAGCGTTAGCTTTCAATGCCTCAAAGACGTAATCAGTCACAAAAATATTTCTGAGATCGAACATGTAAACTGATTCTGCACCGAGTTCAAGTGCTTTTTCCCCGAGTTCTTCTACATCTTCATTTTGACCCAGATTGGCAGTAAATGTGAAAACTTTCATGTTCCGACGATATCGCAACCAGTGAATTGCTACGCTGTTTACAAGACCACCGGAATAAGCCAGTAATATTCTGTCCATTTCATCCTTTGCTTGTTTGCAGAACATTATAAGACGAAATGAGTTTAATTAAAACACTTGTTGGATATTACTCGGTATTTTCAAGCAGTTTAATTGTTCTAAGGGCGATGTTTTTCACAATTGGTGCTGCAATTGTTCCACCATAAAAAGTCATATTTTTGTAATGTACAGTTGGTTCATCAACAAAAACAGCGATTGCAATTTTTGGGTCATTTGTAGGTGCGATAGCAACGAATGAACACACTGTGTGCAAAGGTGAATATCTACCATTAACGACCTTTTCTGCGGTTCCTGTTTTTCCACCAATTGAAATGCCATATTCATCAAGGTTTGCCTGACTTGCTGTTCCACCTTTTTTGCATACAAGAGCAAGAGTTTCGCACATCCAATCGGTGATATTTTTATCTTTTATGACTTCACGAACTATTTCGGGTTGAGATTCGTAAAGCACTTTACCCTCAGGGGAGACAATTTTTTTGATTAATTTCGGTTTAAGGAGAAATCCATCGTTGGCGATCACTGAAAATGCCATGAGCATTTGTAATGGAGTAACTGAAATTGCATGTCCCATTGAAACTGATGGTATTGACATTAACTCGGGAACTCTTTCTTGTTGCGGCATAATGCCTGCAATCTCACCAGGGAGAGGAAACCCGCTTTTTTGCCCGAAACCATAATCTTTTAAATATTGCTTCATATTGGTCCAACCAAGCATTAAACCAACCTTTGCCATCCCACAATTAGACGATTTTTTTATAACCTCACGATAAGTAAGATTTCCGTAAGGATGACTGTCGTGGAGTGTACGATAATTGTATCGTCCATTCGTTTCGACTTTGATTCTGTAAGCTCCGTTTTCACAAAATATTGTACTAATCTCGTCGCGATAATCGAGCTTACCTTCCTGCATTGCAGCCATCATAATCAGCGGTTTCATAACCGAGCCAGGCTCGTATGCGTCTGTAATTGCTCGAATTTTCCGGTTTTCCATCTCGGAAATGCCTGGATTATTTGAATCGAATGATGGCAGACTTTCAAGAGCGAGAATTTCACCGGTTTTTGGGTCAAGAACAATTGCCGTTGCAGATTTTGGTTTCCAGTTTTTCATGCAAGTTATTAATTCTTCGCGAACAATTTCCTGTATCGGGTGATTTATCGTGAGATAAACATGAGCCCCTGATTTTGAAGGTTTTGTCTCAAGTTCGTCGTCTGAAATGTGAATTCCTCGAGCATCTTTGTAACGCGTCATGAATCCTTCTTCACCAACTAAGCTGGATTCAAGCTGTCTTTCGATGCCGGAAAGACCTATATTATCAACATTGCAAAAACCGATTGCAGCGGACAATAAATCTTTATATGGATACATTCTTTCGTTTTCGTTTCTCAATCCGAGTACTCCGTATTTTTCGACTATTGGTGTGAGTGCTTTTATCTCATTTTCTGAGATTTTACGTTTAACCCACAAAAACTTGCGTTCACCATAACGTGTCCACTTTTCATAGAGGTTTTTGGAAGAGATATCGATTATTTCGCTTAATTGGTGTGCAAGGTCAGCACGCAATTCTGAGCTTAGCATGGACGGTATGATGAATAAGCTTTTTCCAGTTGTTTTGGTGATAGCGTAAATAGTACCGAATCTATCAGTAATTTCACCACGTACAGGCGGAAGTTTGATTTTTACGATGCTTTGCTTCCAGAGATTGGCGTAATTCTCGTGTTCGATGATTTGGATTGCATATAATCGACCCCATATCATGAAAAACATCAATATAAATAGTATTCCAAGGATTATAATGCGTTTTTGGCTGAGTGTATGATTCATTTTGTTTTCCATAGTATGAAGATTGAATTTGATGAGCATGTTGGGTAAAATGTTTTTGCGCATTTTTTCTCCTTTTTTTTGTTATATCGACGAAAACCGAGGAAAATTAAATGCGTTAATATTTTATGTGTTTTCCATGATATGCTTATAATCAGAGGTATTTGTTGAAATGTATTGCCTTGAATTGGAAGAATTTTATCGCAGATTTGGAGATAGACTTGAAGAAATAGATGTTAAAGATGCGCAGTTGGTTCGAACTATTGAAGGGGATGATTTTTTGGTTTTTTCTGCGAATATTGAACGTTCAATTGATAAAGAAAATATACTGATAATTGAAAATAATTCCGAAATCTGTTCACATGGCAATCGCAATATTATTGAATCTATTGAAATTGATTTAAATTATTTGCATCAATGGAATTATGATAAAGATGCAACTATAAATGCAAATCAATTTCTAATTGAAATCAAGACTGAAAACAAATTTTCTTTTATTAAACCATTGTTAGGTACGTTGAAATTAGAAGAATTTAATAATATAAAATTGCTAAAACACGAAAATTTTATTTCATATTTCATATTTGAATTTAATAGTTATCAAGATTTACACATTATTACTAATCTTTTTACAAAAACAACCCACTTTAAAGTATATTACTACAATATTATTCACCGAAATTATCTACCGATAAATCTTGTTTCAATAAGTGAGAAACAAGGACATGTAAATAATATATATAATTTTCCAAACAATTACATATATTTAAATAGTTGTTCCAGAAATATAATTGATATCTCTAAAAATATTAATTTAAATAAAAATTACTTGCAAAGTCGTAAAATCTCAAATAAATATATAATTAAAAATATAATATCTAATGTATTTAATAATTTTCTTTGTAAATGTATTTATATTAGTAGATTTCAAAATAAATTAAATGCTCTTAACTCCTTGAAAAATATTTTTATCGAAAACAAACTCGTAGATGATACTAAATTTGTAATATATTTTAATAATAATAATTTTTACATCCTATTTTTCAACATTAAACTAATTAGAAAAGAATTTTTGCTAAATTATATATATTCTATTAATGAAGGCATTATTAATTTTCAAAATAATTATTGTATGAAATATAATTCAGAAATACTTGATAGATTGATTAAGGATATTAATAATAAGATACTTCTAATGGTTGTTGAATATAAGAAGAAACAAACTTCTATATCAGAATACAATATTTTATCATTTTGCGATACTGATTTAGAAAGAATATCTGAATCAATTAATTATTGTAAATTTCAAAATGTTAAAAACTTATATAATAGTAATTTTGCTGTAACTACAAAATCATACTTATTTATAATAAATGATTTTTTAACTAAATATAATTTTATTAGTGATAATAAATCCTATATTGGCAATGTTTCAATTAAAAGCAATATTATCAATAAAAATATTTACAATAAGAATATACTTGATGATAATAAAGAAAAGACTATATATAAAAACGATTCCAATCATGATTTTTACGAGGATAATGTTTTACTACAAACTGAATATATTGCACAAGATTATAATTCTGATTTAATAAAACTGGAAAACATTTTAAAATTATTTGTCTACAGAGAAAATAAGCAAATACAAAAACATTATAAAATTTGGAAATATTATTATAATTTAGTTACTAAAAATATTATTTTTAACAAAATTTTGAGAATAGAATATTATTATAAATTCTTAGAAGCTCTGATTAATTGTTTATGGTTAAATATTGATAAAATGAGAGAATCTTTATTTGACAAAAATTCAAAAAAACAATATTTAGCTATAATATCAAAATTCAAATCATTTTCAATTGAAACTTCTATTATAACAAAAATATTATCTGAATTACTAAATATGCAGAATGCTAGTACAATCAATTCACTATATTTTTTGTATATCGAATATTCCAATTCAATGCCTTTCAAATTAAGAATTATAATTTTAGAAATATTAATTAAACAAAAAAATGAGAAAATATTTATTCATCGAGAAATAGAAAATATTATAAATTTACTAAATATAAAAAATTATAACGAAAATAATAATTTTAGTATGGAATATTTAAATAAAAGTCTAACACCTATAAGCAATATTAGCACTCACTTAAATCCTTCATCAATGCAGATTATTATTAATTATATCATAAAATTGTCTTCTTCAACAAAATATTTTAAGAATAGTACAAAACAAAATCATGTTTTCTATCTGCAAATTTTACAATTTTACATAATTGACAAAAATTTTATTAATAATTCAATGATTTTGAAACATTTTGATAAATATTTATTAAATAATAATTCTCTAACTGATGTTCTTCACGAAATATTTATATGTGTGCATAATAAAAGTAATATTTTAGCTAAATTATTAATTAAATTATATTCTAAAATTCAAAACAGTTGCAAAAATACATTTGAATTCACAATTTCCAATTTAATATCTAATATATCTATTAATCTGTTATTACAAAGAGAAATAGACAAAGATCTCTTTTCTGAATTCATTAATTATGGTATAGATACAATTCATATTTTTGTGAGAAACTATGATTCTTGGATTAAAATACTTGGAAGGGATAATTATAACAACATTTCTTTAACAGTCATTAGCTCATTTGTTGAAACCTACAATAATAATTATATTGAAGACCGATATTTAATATCTATTATTCATACACTTGATTGCATTTGTAAAAATGCGGCAAATAATAATTCAGATAACTATATTTATAATCAATTAATTGATAATCCAGGTTCATTTGCAAATAATCTGATAAATAGAATTGCAATGAAATATACAATAAAAGAATCTCAATACAAAATATTGTTAAATGTTAAATATTTGAATTTATCAAAATTATATATTAATATTATATTTAATAATGAAATATTTAGACTTTCAGTTTATTCACGGGGAAAATCAAATAGTACATTAATTTTTATGAATCAAGCTTTATATGCGAAATATCTATGCTATCAAGAAAAAAACAATGAATCGTATGACTTATTATTGCATATAATTACATCTATAGAAGTGCTTATTAACAGTAAAACTAGTAGTATCGTAACAAAATATCCTTTACATAAACTCATTATCGATTTACTTGAATTATTTTCGCTGACAGGAAAATTTACAGAAATAAATAATTTTATTCATAGAATCGAAAAAATAATTAAATTTAATGATAAATATTTTGGAATTAGTATATTATCATCAGAACGAACTGATATTTATATTGCTATTATAGATTGCTATGCTTCGTTAAGCTCTGCTACTAATGCTGAAAAAAGTATTCTTAATTTATTGGATAACTTACTACCTTGTTATAAAAATTCTTATATAGAACATTTATTTTACTTTTTTCAAAATTTATGGAAAACTATAAACAAATCATTTCCTCATTTAACTAAAAATATAATAAAAATATTTGGAAAAATATTTGAATATTACTTTGCAAAAAATAAGCAAGACTTTTTAACATATTGTACTCATTTTAAGATTTATAAAGATTTTTCAGATTATGTTATAAATTCTAATTGCGAATTACCATCAATTTCAATACTTGATAGCAATAATAAAATAGTTTCCCAAAATGCTCAACCAGATATACTAGCACTTAAATTGTGGTTTGAAGTCGCAGGTGAAATAAATGTTTTAAAATATGTAGATATTATTGAATTTATTAGACATTCAGAATTGCAAATAAAAATCACAAATTCAGGTTTACAAGGTTTTATTGAACTCACGGAATTTATAATTAATCAGATAAACAGAGAAAAAACAATAATTAATGAGGATATCATTAAGCATGAGATTTCAGAAATTAAAAAACGATTATTTAATTTATATTCTCATTAAAGTGAAGAGATTACAAAATTGAATAATTTTATTTAAATACTTATGAGTTGTAAATTTATAAGTTAATAATCTAATAAATGAATCTGATGAATCTTGATACAAATAATAAATAGCTAAATATTCCATTAGAGCCTATCCGGATATCAATAAAGCTTTTGAAAACTTGCTGATAACCTTCATTGTTAACATTAACTATGAAGGCAAGAAATGGGGAAAAATAAATCGGGAAGTACATGAGAAATATCTGATGAACTCTGGACAAAGATTGAGCCGATTATTCCGGAACGCAAAAATACTTATCCCCGTGGAGGTGTTAAGAAACCTACTCCACAAAGGATAATTATGAATGCAATATTATTTGTTTTACGAACCGGATGTCAATGAAAAGCTTTGGATGCCA
>CAYZQB010000061.1:9195-16102 GCA_964480395.1 uncultured Planctomycetia bacterium | reverse complement strand
CGGTGTAAGATTTCTCAAGTGCTGTGTTTATGCCGTCAAGCGAGGCGATGATATTGGGGTCATCAAGCATAATGAGAGAATCTTTGAGATCGCCTGCTTTCATGCTCATCAATGCATGATTCTCGAAGAATTCCATGGGCATTTTATGATACACATTTTTAACAACGTTGATTGTTTCACCAGTTTTTTTTGTGCGTTTGATTGTTTTAAGTTTTTCAACGATTTTATCCGCTGTATGCCTCATTGCATCCGAATCATCACCTGAGACCGTGATAATAAGCTGAGTTATATCAGTGAAATTATCTGAAACTTTTACGAAATTTTTGACAATTTCATTATTATGAGGCAGCATCTCCTTCCAGTCAGTATCCATTCTAATAGTAAACATAATTCCCATAAAAAATAGAGTTAAAATGCCTGAGATGATGTAAACGGTTTTTCTGTGTTTCAAAGCAATCCTAGAAAAAAATTCAGTCATTTTTATCCCCTTTCAGCTTATTTCAAAGTTTCAGATAAATTTTCAAGTACAACCTACTAAAATTGTTAATTTATTATGCCTTCAACCAGCGTGTTAACAAGGTTTTCATACTTTCTTTATGGTTTTGGAATGAATTCTGTTTAGTTAACGAATCCATGTAAAGCCGGGCATACAGTCCATCAAATATAAGTGCAATGAGAACTGAAATATCATGAGTGTGTTTAAGCTCCTTGCTTAATTCCCCGTTTTCAATTGCATAATCGAGATATTTCTGCAGCTCAACAGAGAAAATACTGTAATAACCGTCGAAAACCTCGACCATTCCGTCAATTTCCATGCCATGTGCGAAGAATTCCATCATGACACGTATCAGCTTGATGTTTTCATCAGGTATTTCGAAAGGCATTATCAGCATTGAGTGAAGTGAATCGATAAATGATTGCGACTTTTTAAAATTCTCATGGAATAAGAATAATTGTTGCTTTGTCCAATATTCAAGCAATGATTTGAATAAATCGTCCTTGTTTTTGAAATGCCAGTAAATCGCACCCTTGCTGATACCCGCTTCTTTAGCGACATCATCAACAGAGCTTCCAATATAACCACTTTCGCTGAAAACTTTCATCGCAGCATTGAGAATCATACGTTTTCGTTTATCAGCAGGCATATGTTTTGACATATTTCACTATTCTCCTGTAATTATCTTTTCAATTCCTTTTTCGAGAACAGCGAATCCGGCAGACTGTCCGGGAAATCGACGCTTGTTGTTTCCATTTTGGTTTTCGAGCCGGTTTCAAGGTTTTCCATCGAGATTTTCATAGCGACATGATGTCCCTTAACCAATTTGTAATCTTCGATAAGGAGTCGTTTTATCGGTTTAGGTTTATTCTTAGCGTAATAATCCGCTTTGTAGAATCTGAAGTTTTTGATATCAATCCAGTAAAGCACTTTCTCGTATGAAGGACCTTTTGATGTTGGTATCGCTTCCATGAGATAGCACATTTTACCGTCAAATTCTTCCTTTTTATCAACTCTGAACGTGTATTTCTCGCGATAGTCACCACCTGCCATGTCCTGATACGAAAAGTCAGAATTCATCACACTTGAGTTGCGCATTGATGTTGCAATGTTCTTGACTCTGCCGGTCAGGTGAAAATATACAAAAATATCGTCACCGTTATTGAGCATCAGGATTTTGTCCCCGCTGATGTCCGCTGGCTTCAGATATTTCATGAGCTGTTTTTCACCTTTATTTACCGACCAACTCTCGAATTCAAGTGTGCGTGTTGTTCCAGAGCTTTTGTAAATAATCTGTTTCCCGGTTGATTTCATTGCTTTGAAATCATCCATCTTTTCAAGTTCATCGATTATTTCATTTGATGTCAAATAGCCGGCAGCACCGGGCAAGTCAAATTCCTTATCATCGATTTTATCCAAAAACTCAATGTTTTTAACAAAAATCGTTGATTGCAGATTGTACTCAGGATATGAAACCTCAAGCTTCGTAAGAGCCCGTTTCTCTCCAACTTTCTCGTAATAAAACTTGAATTCTCGGGTATTGTCAGAAGATGCTGACCAGAATTGTTTCATATCCTCAAGTACGTTATCTTCAGCATTAAAAGTCAATATTGCTTTCTCAAAACCGTTAAGGTTTGCATCAGAACATTTCAATTCGACTTGATACTTAGTTTCGGTTTTGTCGACAAAATCGATTTTTGCTACCACTGTGTCCCTAAAATCGAATGATAGTGGAAGTTCACGATAAAAAAGAAGGCTTTTCCAGGCTCGATTTATAAGTTGTTTTGAAGTCATCTCGAATGGATCTTTGCCCTCAAGTTTCCAGACGAAGCTGTTGCCGGATTTCAGCATGCATTGACCATTGATTGATTTTGGTGTTTCGAGTTTTATCAGCGTTCTATCGCCGTTGTTTTTTGCCAAAAGTTTATATGAGAACGAAATTTCCTTTTTTTTGTACTCATAAACGACCTTTACATCCGCTTTTTTGATTTTGTACTCGGATTCATACATTTTAGTGAATTTTTGTGCATTTTTCGAAGATGGCAGCTTTTTTTCGACTTGTGCAAACATATCTGCTACAAAAAAGAAAATTACAACGCAGATAAATATGGCGAACTTGATTTTTGCATTGTATTTCATAAATTCTCCCTTTGTTTGGTTACTATAATGTCTAATATACTGACCAGTCGGTTTGTTTCAATCATTTTTTAAAATTTTTTATACAATTTTTGTTGTCGAATTCGTTAATATTAATAAGTACAAAAATAATGGTTTTACAAAGGTGGTAGGATAGGCTTCCTAGCCTGTCAGGCAGGGATGCTTGACTTACCGTTACGATTAAACTGCTACTCGTTTATATTTACGAGAAATACAGCATTAAGAAAGTCAGCATGAAATTTCGACGAACTTTACTTTTTTCAATCATTCTCATAATTTTCTTGGGATGTGATAACAATTCTAATAATGATTTCATTACAAAATATGGCAATCCAGTACGACTTGTGGTTTCACCTTCACAAACCTGGCTGGATGCAGTAGGAACAACTTCATACATCGTAACATATGTTGCCACCGATAGGGAAAATCGGGTTTTGGTAGATACAACCTATATCGACTCAAATCCTGGGTTTATCAGTATATCAAGAGTTGAAACAGGAAAATTTGTATTAACAGCTCTCAATCTTGGAAAAACAATCATCGAATTTCGCTATCAGATTGGAACAAACCTTTTAATTACTGAATTATCGGTAACCATAGACTCTGATGTCCTTGTTCTTGGTGGATTCAATCGTGCTGAGTTATATAAAATGCGCAGTTCAACTGGTGAATTCATTCCAACTGGTAATGTAATCGGTGGTGATGAAGGGATTTCGGATTTTTTCGTCTTTCACGATACTCTTTACACAGTTACAAGCGATTATGTGCACGGAGACAGTGTTGAAATCTTTGACAAGGACAATTTATTTAAAATCAAATCGTTTAATTATAAACCGAAGCGATATGCACAAAAAATGCTGCCAATCTCGCCTGAGCAAGGGATTTTAATCAATCAGCTTCCAGATACTAATGGTGATGAAAGTATCTACATCATCAACATGCAAAATGGCAATATAATTGAAAAAATTGTTCTGCCGAATAACACTGGCTTCGACCTCTGGCTTGCCGACGCTGTAATCAAGAACGACAGAATGTTTATCAGCACAACACCTTTTGACAACACAGCATGGGCATTTCGTCAATGCTATCTGATAATAGTTGATTTAACAGCCAAAACCGCGATTGATGCTGACCCTTCAGACCCCGATACAGATTATATAGCACTTCCCTACGAAAATCCTCGGCATCTATATCTTGAAGATGATGGCGATCTGCTTGTGTTTTGTGCTGGTAACGAGCTTAGCACTCCCAAAACCGAATCTGCTGTGCTAATTTTCGATACTAACTCATTCATGCTGAAAAAGACGTTGCCGACAGGAGCAGACGGATATTTTGGTTGTAAACCTATACCTGATAAAATCGGTCGGATATATCTGCCAGACCAGTATTTACCGAATCTTTTTTCATTCGACTCAATAAATGACACGTGGCTTCGGGATAAAAACAACGGATTAACTTTCACTTCACCGCAGGCAATCGGGTTTATGAGCGGAACCGTTGTAAATAATAAGCTGTTGTTGACAAATCCATATGGGTATCTCATTCAGTCTATAAATCTTAAAGACGACGATAATTCTTTTGCTGTTCCATATAAAACATACGAAAAACTCAATATCTTTTTCTCGCACATTGCAAATCGAATGGATGTGAATCGACCTGCATATGTGAAAATGATAATAAATCCTTCCGATTTGCCAGCAGGCAACAATGAAGCACGTGTTTTTGGTGAGCCGAATGGTTTAGGTATAGACAGCTCAAGCAGTGATATTATTGTCTTAGGTGATTCTGGTTTAATCTTAGGATTTGATGACAAAAAGTGCGTGAACATGCCTGGGACAGATTTTGTGGTGTTTTGCGCAGCGACATATCGCAGTACTGATAAACCATCGGACTTTGATGCAGCATCCTGGCGTGATATGACGCCTGCACGGGTTTCGGTGAGTATAGACGGCATAAATTGGGTAGATTTCCCTGCAACTGAAAACACAGGATATGAGATTTATGACCCAAGACGTTATGAAGGTTATTGGGCTGGAATAAACCCGACGATTGCTAACTCAGCAAACGATTATTATGTTGAATTTGGCAGTGCTGGCGGCGATAGATTCGATTTAGCGGTAGTTGACATAGAGCAAGTGCGTTATGTTAAAATTACCGGTAAGAGATGCAAACTCGATGCTATTGCACTACTGCATAATCAGGCTGATTAACGCATCCATTGATACCTTTCCGCAATAATATTCACAAAAAAATGCGTACAAAAATTTGCACGCATTAAATATTGAAAAGTTTAATTAGTCGTTTTCGTATTGCTTTAGAGCGACTGAAGCATTGTGCCCGCCGAAGCCCAGCGAATTCGAAAGCCCTGCTGTGATTATTTCCTCACGCGGAGTATTCGGGACATAATCCAAATCGCATTCAGGATCAGGTGTTTCATAGTTTGCAGTCGGTGGAATAATGCCTTCCTTAATCGCCTTTGCAAGAATCACAAGCTCAGCACCGCCAGCACCACCGAGAAGATGACCGATGACCGATTTCGTTGATGAAATTGCAATTTTCTTGGCATAATCACCAAATACCGCTTTAATAGCATTTGTTTCCATCGGGTCATTGAGTTGAGTTGAAGTACCGTGAGCATTGATATAATTGAATCGCTCTTTAGGCAATCCACTTTCTCTAATTGCAAACTCAATAGCTTTTGCAGGTCCGATGCCTGAAGGATCTGGTGCTGTGATATGATACGCATCATCTGTTGCGCCGACGCCAACTATCTCAGCGTAAATCTTCGCACCACGTTTTTTCGCATGTTCAAGTTCCTCGAATATGAGCAAACCGGAACCTTCAGCAATAACAAAACCGTCACGATTTTTATCAAACGGTCTTGAAGAATGCTCAGGGTCGTCATTTCTGGTCGATAATGCTCTTGCACTGCAGAAAGATGCCACGCAAAGTTCAGTCAACGTAGATTCTGTTGCACCTGTTACCATCACATCAGCATCGCCGAATTGAATTGCTCGAAGTGATGCAAAGATCGCGTGAGCACCTGATGCACAAGCACTCGTGCAGACAAAGTTTGTACCTTGCAAGCCGAATCTTATTGCAATATGACCGCATGCTGCATTTGCCATCGCTTTCGGAACAAAAAAGGGCGAAATTCGGTCAGGTCCACGCTTTTCAAGCTGCATCTTTCCGTTTTCAATTTCGTCCAAACCACCAAGACCAACACCGATTATTGAACCAAATCTGAACGGATCAATCAGTGTATTATCAATACGCCAATGTTCAACTGTGTTCGATTCCACTTCGATTTTAGGTAAAAAACCTGCATCACACAATGCTTCTTCCGCTGCTACAACTGCATATTGTGAGAATCTTTCAAGATTGCGAGCAAGTTTTCTTGGTATATATTTAGTTATATCAAAATCTTTAACTTCACCTGCAATTTGGCTTGCCAGTCCGCTTGGATCGAATCGTGTAATTCTAGTAATTGCAGACTTAGCTTTGAGAACAGTATCCCAAAATGTATTTACGTCGTTACCAGCGGGAGTTACGGCACCGATACCTGTTATTACAACACGTCTTTTCATCGTTCCCCATTTTGTAGTAAAGGTTAACTTGAATTATACGCAACTTAAGCCAGTATTATTTACCATATTCTTAATGATACTGATTTATGATTTATGTTCATCGATGTACTTGACAGTATCACCGATTGTTTGGATTTTTTGGGTTTCCTCATCGGGAATACTCATTCCAAACGTATCTTCAAACGCCATGACAAGTTCGACTAAATCAAGGCTGTCCGCACCGAGATCTTTGGTAAATGACGTTTCATCGGTGAGTTTGTCAGGTGTTGTACCCAGCCTATCACAGACTATTTCAACAACTTGGTCTTTTGTTGTCACAGAAACCTCCTAAGAAAATTAATGTTCATGGTTAAATTTGCATAATAAAAAGAAGTATTATAAACTCAATTTAGAGCTTAAATAGCAAGGAAAATTATTAGTAAAAACCATTTTTCAAAGGTTAAAGTTTATGTTTGTTAAATATATTAATATTTTCTACATACTGGCAATATTGTCAACACTATTATTAATTTTCGGTTGTCAGGCAACGCCCGATGAAGACAACAATGTGATAAACCCACCTGATTGGATAAATCAAAAAGACTTTAAGGAATTTCCCGAAGACAAATTTTATGTTTCAGTCGGCGTTTCCGATAAAAGCTTTGCTGATGCTCGTTCCCGCGCCTTT
>CAYZQB010000061.1:0-9095 GCA_964480395.1 uncultured Planctomycetia bacterium | reverse complement strand
TGTTTCAGTCGGCGTTTCCGATAAAAGCTTTGCTGATGCTCGTTCCCGCGCCTTTACTGAAATAAGAAATAAGATTCTGCCTAGCCTTGAATTTCAATACTTTGAAACCCCATCACAAAATAAGATTTTGTCAGAATTGGATTCACATGTGAGGAAAAGACAGGATGAATATGTCCAAGCATATAAAAGAAAAGACATGCCTTTTTTATCTTCATTGATAATGGATTATAAGGAAATTTTTGAGAATGTTCTGTTAGATGAATCATTGGTACAAGCTCAATTTAACGATTTTCGCTCATGGGTAGAATCATTAACATTACAACAGAAAAATTACACAGATGGTTTTACGTATTACGTGTTGCTTACATTTTATCGGAAGTGGATGCTTGAAAATCATATACCTTTTTTAATTGATCTTAATTCACATAATCTTAAACAGATTCAAATCAATTACCTAAATGAAGACTTTGAACAATTTATTTTTTGGCTGTACAAGACTATTGACATACATCAGTATTTGGCTTTCAAGATTAAGAATAAGCCAACTCTATCATCTGAGATTGGAAAAGAATTTGGTAAATTTAAAAACCACATCGATAAGAATATTCTAACTCTGTTCAAGGATTTGGAAATCAAATTTAGCCTTGATAATGTCAAGGGTTGGCGGGATAAGTTTACGGAAAAGGTTGAAATTCAGATATTTTGGAAGAAAAAGCTGATTAAAGTTCCGCTATGCTTCGAAACTTCAACTGATGCACAGGTTGAGCTTTTTGAGAGCAACAAAGACAACGTTTCATATGAATTGCGCGTCATGCCCCTGAGTATATCCAACCGATCGAACAAATCCGGCAATCATTTTGTGGAGTTTGACCTGAAACCCGAAGAACTCAGATTTTCAAAACTCATCAATTTCGCACTGAAAAAGAAATTTCACTTCACGCTGCCAACAAAGGAAAATTCTCAATTTCAACTCATTGTCAAACCTTCAAACTTCGACAAGAACAAAATTAAACAAGGATTCGCACAAAACACATGCAGTTCATTAAAAAAAGCACTGAATAATTGGTGCAGATATGAGAATTTCGAAGTTGCAGAATCATTACAAACTCAGCAAACCCAGCAGACCCAAGATAACACGAGTAAATACAAATTTCAATTGTCTGTTGACCTTAAAAATATCAATATTATTGAAAACAAAACTGAAAAACTCCTTCAAATTGAACTCAACTTGAAAACTTTGTACTTCGATGATTCACTCGACAAACCGCGCTGGGTAAGGAAAAAACAGGACAGTTTCAAGTACAGCAACAAAATAACGTCAATAGAAAACTTAGAAGATGTTGACCTATTTGAAACATATTGTGCTGACCTGCTTCTAAATCCCGATTTCCAGAAAGTTATGCGTGATTTACTCAATAATTCTTTAAAATAAACTCGTGCTTTGGGACAATTTTTTTAAGAAGTTGTCATTCCCAACTTGATTGGGAATCCAGAAAAAGTTAGAATAAAATATTGTATCAGCCTGGATTCCCGTTTTCACAGGAATGACAAGCAACAACTGATAATTTTTGTCCCTGACCGCTCGTTCAAAATACCGACTAATAAATTGCATGTGAAATATATGATGCATTTCTTGTTACTCCATACCATTTATTGTATAGTCTAATGTGTGTTTGATGGAGGAATTGATGATTTCTGAAGGTTTCGAAACAGATTTTAATAAATGGGAGCTTCAGTCGGTCAAAGAATGTGAAGTTATCGGCACTTTGCTTGATATCAGGGACGATGAGGACAATCTGTTTCTGAAGAAGATTACGGAATTGAAGAAATATTTTAGTACAGAACCTGCAAAATTTGTAGTTTTGTTAAAACAGCTTAATGAAACACTTTTCACCGATAAGATTTCGAAATTTGAAGGTGTTAAAATCAAACATATTGATGATATGATTTTGACGCTGCGAAAAAGGCATAGAATCAGCCAGTATTATCTTAATCAGCTCAAGAATATATATTACTTGAAACCCGAAAATTTCACCAACGTAACATTGCCTTCAAAATTGCAGATACTTGAATATGTCAATGAACGAGAAAGTAAGAAAAAAGAAGGTCTTGAGAAAGATTTATTTACAACGCACAAGAAATATCAAGGATTAATTAACGGACTCATTGCATTTACCAATTTAATTTCATGGTATTACCGGACATATGAGGAAAAACCGGAAATCATGTTCTTATGGGATTATTCCGAAGATAAAAGTCTGCAATTCAAAGAAAAAATGAAAGCTCCGTTTATCAATGAATTCGCAGGTGTGCTGCGCAACGAACACGACATCTACCGCGCTCCCAAAGTTATGTATGTCCGACCGCTAATGATTAGAAGCGTGCAGGTTGTTGATAGAATCGTCGAATATGAGATTCCAATACAGAATACTCATGAAATTCAGCATGAAAAAGTGATTGAAAACAAGATAATTCTTCAAAGTACACATGAATTATCCATTACAAACACGATTGAGAAGCCGGTTGAAATTATCAAGGAAATCGATGTTATCAAGGAAGTCGAGGTTCTGAAGGAGTTCGATAAGCCGGTTCCGGTTATCAAAAAATATAAAACTCCTGCTTATTATGTCATTGCTGGATTTGTGGTGGGTTTTTGTATTATCGGCTTGATAACTGGATTTTTATTAAGACTTGTGCTGTTACCGCCTGGCGATGCGGAACTTCAGCGAATAGCCAAAGAGGCTGAGGGTGCAAAACTCAAAGCAATCGGACTACAAAACGATGCTGAAGCTGCAAAACTTAAAGCAATCACATTGAAAAATGACACTGAGTCTGCACTGAAATTCGCCAATGAAATTATTTCTGATTTGAGCAACCAATTATCAAGTCTTGAAGCGAAAAAAGCTGAATTGCAGACGGAAAAGGATGGTTTGACTGTAGATTTAGAAAATATGACAGGTGAATGCGATAAATTGACAGGTGAACTTAATGCATTGAAGGTAGAACGAGACAGCTTGGTAACTGAACGCGATGAACTTGTAACAAAACGTGATAGTCTAACGACCGAAAGAGATGAATTACAGCAAAAGCTTGATGAATCTACTTCAGCTAATGAAAAATTACGGGTAGAACTCGAAAAACGAGCAAATATTTCGGATAAAACACTCGCTGAACTCACTGAGCAGATTAAAACACAAACCGAAAAAATAACCGAATTAACTGAATTACTTAAACTCAAAAATACTGATTATAACGAACTTAAAGCTTCAACTGACGCTCGTATTGCTGAACTAATGCAGAAACTTCTCGAAGCAAATAAGACAATTTCAGATATAAGCGAGATATTGTATGATCTTAAGCTGAAATACAAAGAATTTGAAGAAGGTGAAAGAATCAGACAGGAAGAACAAACCTTGCTTCAAAGCGCATTCTCAACCCGAACGAAAGAACGTGCTTTAATTGTAGAGAAAAATATCATTGATTTTCTCGAAAAGAATCCTGAAAGACGTCCGAATTTCAAGAAAGCGCTTGAGCATCTTGAAAAAGCAAAGCTGATTGAAGGTAACAAAAGCAGCGGTGAGACTGCCAAGGAATTTAAGCTGTTAGCAAAACTTACGAATGGCACAGCATATCCTTCACCAAGCGCGAATGACCTGCCGGGTATTCTCACTGAAATTTTCAACCGAGAAATCGGGCTGGCAGCATCAGCGGACATCTGCCTTTTAATTGACACAACAAGCACAATGGTCAATGACATTGAAGCACTAAAAAAAGGTGTGAGTGAAATTACTGCAAAACTCACGAACATTTGCCATGATGTGCGCGTGTCGGTTGTTTTGTACCGAGATCTGCCGAATCGCCTGGGAGATACGGGATATGTCACGAAGATTCAACAGCCGTTTACACTTTTCATGGACGAAGTCATTGCGAATATCAAGCAAATCACACTAAATGACGGAACAGGTAATTTTGACATTCCTGAAGCGGTGTTTGAAGGAATTATGACATCATTAAGTGATTTAAACTGGAGCCACAGAGCGGAGAAGCGTCTGATAATTCTTATGGGTGATGCACCGCCAGCAACAGGGCAGAAGATAATCAAGCACGAAAAAACCGGCACAATGGTTGATCTTGAAGTAAAACACGAATTTACTATCGAGAGTATAAAAAAAGAACTCGAAAAAATGCAAAAAAATATGAAAGAAAAAGAACTACCGGTTCAGATTTTTCCGATAATTATTGCAGAGGATTGATAATTTATTGCTGAATGTCAATATATCAGCCATTAAAACTGATTATAAATTTGGAACGTTTTGAAAAAACCGATAAATAGTATATATTTGATAAAAATTTGCAGCATTTATACGGTTTTTACAGTTTTACAAACGATATTACTGATAATAATGCAAGGAGCGAAAAATGATATCAGAAGGATTGGAAAAAGACTTCACGAATTGGGAATTTCGCGTTGCAGGAGAATGCGAGATAGTAAAAGCACTGCTTGGTGAAGATAATATTGAAAACGAGCCGATATTCGAGAAAATAGACATCCTATCCAAGTGTTTTGCTTCAGATGCACCGAAGTTCGTTGAAATTCTAAAAGAAATAAATAAAGCTGTTTTCATAGAGAAAATCACGACAAGAGAAAAAATTGAAAGCGATGATCTTTTTAAAATTGTGGAAATTCTTGAGGAAAAGCACAGAATTCCGACCATGTATATCAAGTATCTCAAGAGCTTCATGAATATCGAATCCACTAATTTCGAAAATATCAAGCTTCCTGCAAAGCAAGAGATTTTTAAGTTCAAAGCAATGCCAAAAGGTGAAAAACGTGATGTGAAGAAAGTTGAGCTTGATAATCTTCACGAGAAATTTGAAAAACTCATCGTCTGCCTGATTTCTTTCTCGAATATAATCTCGTGGTATTACAGAACATATGAGGAAAAGCCCGATATCGGATTTCTGTGGGATTATGACGGTGATGGTGGAGAAAAGAAGCGAAGAGAAAGCGGAAAGTTGGTGTTAATCCAGGAGTTTCAGGGTATTTTAGATACTCAATACAACATTATGCGCGCACCGCTTCGTTACTTCAACAAGACCATTCTCGTAGAAGAATGCCGGAAATTCGACAAAATCATCAAAGAACCATATCAATTCGCACGTGAAATATCTGTTGAAAAAGCATACTATGACAGCGTTCCGTTTATTAGACCGGTTGAAATTATTAATGAAAAATACTTAGAAACAGGTCAACATGCACATGAATTAACCGAGGAAAAGGAAATCGACCAATCAGACGAAGATTTTGTTAATGAGATCGAAGAACCAATTGTTAATGAAACAGATATTGAATTGCACATTGAGGAAGCATTTGATATTTCTGAATTCGAGGACGAACCGCAAGGAGAAACTTTTCAAATAACGCAGCTGATCGAAGTTGAAAAAATTATTGAACGAGAAGTTGAAAAAAGAGTTGAGACAAAGGTCCGAGTAGTTAAAGAAGTCGAGAAAGAGGTTTTCAAAAAGCGTTCACCTGTTTTAATGATAATTCTGATAGTGATTTTTACGCTTATTGGGGGTGGCGGTGGATATGCACTTCGGATGTATACAGCACAGACAGATGGAAAAACACCGGAAGTGAACAGCATTTCAGCAGAGAAAAGCATCGAATTCGAAGCGCGCTTGACAAAAGCAGATTAGTAAAATAATTGGGAATCAGCTTAAAATCCGAGTCAACAATCGGAAGAAAAAAAATGTCAGATTATGACTCACTATTCAAAACCTTTCAAAAATACGACCAGGCGCATGTTTTCAAGTTTATTGATGAACTCACCGATGCTGAACGTTCGTATTTATTGAAGCAAGCAGAATCCATCGATCTGAATAATTTTAGTGCTGTTTTGCTGCCTTTTTTGAAGAAAATAACAAATGCTGACATTGATAATACCGAATTGAATCCACCTGAAGTCGCTCAACCCACTGGAAAACAAGCGCAAATCGGAGAGAATGCGCTGCGAAACGCGCAGATCGGTATGCTGACAGTTGCGGGAGGTCAGGCAACTCGACTCAATTTTCCGAAACCAAAAGGTTGCTATCCGATAATGCCGATTACAAATCGCACGATTTTTGAGGTTTTTGCACGCCGAATGCTTGGAATCACCAAAAAATACCGGATTCAACCGCTATGGGCAATTATGACTTCCGAAGATAATCACGAACAAACAACGGAATTTTTTGCAAAGAATAATTACTTCGGACTAAATGAAAAGCGTATATTTTTCTTCAAACAGCAGATGCTGCCTTCGATTTCCGCTGATGGAAAACTGCTGCTCTCGAAGAAACATGAGATTGCAATGAATCCGAACGGACATGGCGGAGCACTTGAATCCTTTTACAAAAGCGATGTTTTTAAGATTTTTCTACGTGAAAATGCAAAACATTTGTCGTATTTTCAGGTCGATAACATTCAGGCAAAATTCGAAGACCCTTATTTTATCGGGCTTCACATCGATTCCAACTCGGAATTCTCTTCTAAAATCGTTGAAAAAACTGACCCGAATGAAAAGGTAGGTTTGTTCGTCAAGTCTGGCAATGATTTGAGAGTTGTCGAGTATTCCGATTTGGCTCAGCAATACCAAATATTGCGGAATCCAGACGATTCGCTGCTTTACAATGCTGCCAATATCGCAATCCATCTTATTGACATGAATTTTGTACGTCAGCTTGTTGAATCTGACGAGTTTGGGCTGCCTTATCACGCTGCAAACAAAACAATTCCGTACATTAACGATGCTGGCAAACAAACAAAACCACACAATTTAAACGCATACAAATTCGAGAAATTCATCTTCGATGCTCTAGTTTATGCGAAAAATCCAATAATTATGCAGGTTAATCGTAATGAAGACTTTTTGCCGTTGAAAAACGCAAAGGGTTCCTTCTCACCAGCTTTCATCCAAAGTTGTTATCAGGAATTCTGGGTAGAAAAACTTGAGGAAATCGGGGTGATAGTTGTGCAAAAAAATGATGGTAATTTACCGGGTAAAATTGAAATTGACCCTTCGATTATCCTGAACCTTGATGATTTGAAACATTGGGTCGATTCGCACGGACTGAAAATCTGGACTGATGGAAACATATATATCGGGTAAACAGGCAATTATTCGACGACAGCAAACGCAACTGCATTGTCACTTTCATGCGACAAACTTATCTGTATGTTAGTAATACCAAGTGTTTGTGCGATATCATTTGCGTTATTATGCAGGTTTACAATAGGTTTTCCGCTCAGTAGATTCACAACTTCTACATCGCGAAAATTAAAATCGACAATACCTGTTCCCAATGCCTTTGAAACTGCTTCTTTCGCAGCATACCGAACAGCGTATTGCTCGTATTTTCTCGATTCAGGCTTGACATTCTCGCAGTATTCAATCTCATTCCGAGTAAAACAACGCTCAATAAACTTGTTATCGCATCTCTTCACAAGGTCTTCAATTCGGACAATAGAAACAATATCCACCCCAACACCTTTAATCATTATAATCTCTTGAAAACAAACGTATTCTCATGAATCGAATGTAATTGTTTACCTGTGCAGACTTTCTGCTTTAAGTTTACAACACTGTCAATAGGTCAAATAACTCTTCAGTCCTATTGTCAATGCAATGAGTAAAAACAGGTTTACCTGTTTCACTAATTTTCATAAAATCTAATATCTGATTGTTGAAAAAGTCAGTGAAACAATGCAATTATCTTCAACTAAAAAATACATCAAGAAATTTACATAATTAGCGAGGTTTTTAAATGAGTTTTAAATTTTTTTTCTTTTTTATACTGATATCAGCGATTGTTTTAACAATGATTCCGGGTTGCAGCGGAACAGATACAGATAATCCTTTGGTACAGTATGATAAAGATGTGATAAAGATTTTTTCGAGCAAGGATTTGAAATCTTTTTTGTCGCAGGTTTACTCAAAGGATCGCAAGGAATTCAGCTTTTACATTGAGGAATTGAAGAAAGACTCAGTAAACAAGGCAACAAAAGATAAACTCGTTGAAATACTTCAAAATCCCAAAAATAACGATTATTACGTTGCAACAATGCTTTATCTTATGGCTAAAGCGGAGATTTCCGAAGCACTGCCATTGGTGAAATCAATGATGTATCATCCAGACGCATATGTCAAATCACGATGTATTTCAGCGTTTTCAATGCTTGCTGACCGCAGCGAACGCAATCTGCTTCTACCTTTAGTTTCAATAAACGAGAAATTCGAGAAAGTCCGTGAGCAGGCGACAAAAGCATTTTATTCGATGATAACAGCACAGGATTTTGACAATCTGCTTAAGCTCATTGAAAACCCGACGGGTAAAATAAAAAACGATGCGGATAGAAGGAATTTCATCATTAAAGCAATAAATTACTGCCTAAAAAAACTACTCGACGTTGAAATCCGCTTGCAAAAAGAAATCTATATGATCTCTCAAATCGGTAAAACCTCGATTATCGCTGAGGAATTTATTCTCGAATATTTTAAGGGCAGACTTACATCAAACGCTTTTATGATTCTAGTAGACCAATACTGCGATTATGGAAAATCTAGAAAAATTCATGTACTTGCATTCGGCGAAATTCATCGGCTCATTAAAACCAACAAGATAGAGTTAGACCTTGACAACGTAAACAAAGCTTTCGTCAGCGTGCTTATTAAAGACATCATATATTACAACAAACTCAAAGATATTTATCCCGCAGATATTGAATTTATCATCGAGAATTACGAGATTGGGAAAGAGAATCAGAATACGCTTGAGCAGTTTATTCTAAGTATCGACCTCGTTAAGAATTCCTCAATTGAACTGAAAATTGCGTTCCGAATACTCACGACAAAAGGGAATTTCAATGACACTGTCGAAAAGATTATCGCAAATAGCAAAGGAAACGAGATGTTGCTTGATATTAATCTAAACGCATTATCCCGTTTCATCGACGAGGGTATCAAAAGAGACAGCTTTGCTGAGATTTTAATCGATATTATGTTTTTGACCGAAAAAGAAAAAATTGCAAAATATTGCGCAAAACAACTTGCTGA
>CAYZQB010000060.1:3752-16379 GCA_964480395.1 uncultured Planctomycetia bacterium | reverse complement strand
AGCATATCTAACTGAGGAAATTATTTCACACGAAAGGTGGTAAAATGGCAAAGATAAGTCCAATTAAAACAATTATGCGCGAACAACCACCACACGAACGTGTTAATAATTACGATGAAGTTCCTCTGGGATATTCGCCTGAGGAGGCTGTGTTAGAAGCAAATCGTTGTATTCAGTGTAAAAAACCTTTATGTATAGAAGGTTGCCCGGTCGAAATAGATATCCCAGCATTTATTAATCTCATTACCAAACGAAAATTTAAAGAAGCAATAGCAAAAATTAAAGAAAAAAATATCCTGCCTGCTGTTTGCGGACGTGTATGTCCACAAGAAGAACAATGCGAGTTAAAATGTGTTGTAGGTAAGAAAAATGAACCGGTAGCAATTGGTAGATTGGAAAGATTCTTAGCAGATTGGGAGCGATCTCTCGGTGAAGTAGAAATTCCACCACCACCTGAGCCTACCGGTAAAAAAGTAGCAATTGTAGGAGCAGGTCCTGCTGGAATTACAACTGCAGCAGATTTAGCGAAATTCGGTCATAAAGTAGATGTTTTTGAAGCATTGCATAAACCTGGCGGTGTGCTTGTTTACGGCATTCCAGAATTTCGACTGCCAAAAGCTATTGTATTTAGGGAAGTCGATTATTTACGAAAACTTGGTGTAAATATTTATACTGAATCAGTTATTGGTTTGATAAAAAGTATTGAAGAATTACAGGAAGAATACGATGCGATATTCCTTGGAACAGGTGCTGGTTTGCCATGGTTTCTCGAAGTTCCAGGCGAAAACTTAAATGGCGTGTATTCTGCGAATGAGTATTTGACTCGTGCAAATCTAATGAAAGCATATGAATTTCCAAAGTACAAAACGCCGATAATTAGGGGCAAACGTGTTGCTACGGTAGGCGGTGGGAATGTTGCAATGGATTGTGCAAGAACAGCACTTCGGCTTGGTGCTGAGAAATCAATAATTATTTATCGTCGTGCGCGGGAGCAGATGCCAGCACGTGAAGAGGAGATTCATCATGCAGAACAAGAGGGTGTAATTTTCCAGCTTTTGTCGAATCCAGCGAAATTTCATGGAGACACGAACAATTGGGTGAAGGAAGCGGAATGCATTCGTATGAAACTCGGTGAGCCAGATGATTCGGGCAGACGACGTCCGGTACCTATTGAGGGTGCGAATTATCGAGTGCCGGTTGACGTTGTAATTATTGCGATTGGAAACAGCCCGAACCCTTTGATTCCGAATACTACTGACGGTCTTAAGGTCGGCAGGAAGGGAAATATTGAAACCGATGAAAAAACTGGTTTAACGTCAAGAGCGGGGATTTTTGCAGGCGGTGATGTTGCAACAGGTGCAGCAACGGTCATCATGGCAATGGGTGCAGGCAAAATTGCTGCTCGAGGCATCCACGACTACCTCATGAACAATGTTTAATCATCTAATCTTTTGAAATTGAAATATAATTCATTTTTAGTAGGTTAACACAGATTGTTAGTACTCATTATAATTTGAGGATAAAATGACAGACGATGTTAACCAAAAAAATATGAATGCTGGGGGAGAATTACAGGATGCGAAACGAGAATTTGCTGAGGGGAATGTTGAGCAAGGTTTAATACACATTTCAAGGGCTATTGCTGAACAAACTGACAACGCTGAGTTTTTAACATTTTTAGACGAAATAATTGCGAAAACTCCTGAGATTGAAACTTTGTCAATTTTCAGAGAGCAGACAGAATTTGCACTTGCAGCGGTGAAAGCGTACATATTGGCTAAATCAGATAAATTCGACGACGCGCTGAGTTTGCTATTTCAAGTAGTTATGACTCGCCCCGAAATAAAATATCTGCAATGGGTGATAAAGTGGGCTGATGTTCCTGATTTCCACAAAATTGTCGCACCGCATAAACTTTGCACGTACATTACAGACACAGTGTTAAATCTTCCGGACTTGGGTGAGCAAAACCGCATAATAAGAGAGCTTTGGGAGGAAATTTTCAGCATAATCGAGAATTTCCGGACGTTTTATCCTGATGATGATTATCTTGCGTTTTTGCATTCAATTTCAGCGCGCAGAGCATGTAAATATGATGATGCCATTGAAATCGCAGAGGTTGAGTTCGAGAAAAAGCAGAATTACATGACGGCACTAGCAGTTGCGAATGCTTACCGCGATGTAGGCAAAATCAAGAAAGCATTAGAATTTTACGGTAAATGTCTGGAATTTGAGCCGGAAAATATTGAGCTTAAAAACGATATGGCAGAGATGCTTTGTTCGTCTGAGAGAATTGACGAAGGAATCCGGCTTTTTGAGGAGGTTTTGGAGGTTGAGCCGGAAAACGCATTAGCAAAACCATCGTTTTATTATTATCAATATTTGAGTACGAAAGATGTAGATTGGCGGAATAAGCTTGAACGGTTTTCGATGGCGCATCCAGATTTTGAACATGCTGCAAAGTTGGTGGATTCGGTAACTCCATACGTCGGGTTTTTACCGGAGATTAGGGAAGCGACAATTGATATTATGCGTCAGCTTGCGAAAAAGTTTAGGGATGCTGCGGATGATGATTTCAAAGGGAAAATCAATATAGACCTGCCGTATCCTGAATATCCGAGTTCGCGTTTATCTGCGGAAATGATGCTGGCGTTGCATGATTGGGATATTCCGTTGATATTTTCGGTGCAAAACGTTCCGACACCTGACCCGCGTGATGTGCGAGGCAAGCCGGAGTATAGGATTTGGGTGTACAAAGATGGTCAGCCGATGCCGGTTGTTGATGCTCCGACTTCTGAGATTTCTCGAATAATTGCGAACATTGCTGTTACCAGCTTCAACATTCATAATTGGTGTGAAATTGCCAAGGCGGAAGCAGTTGAATTGGATTCTGATGAGTTGCCTTCGTTGCTTGGAATCATGGCACATCCGCCGATGCCGCATCCCGATTATGAAGTCTGGGATTGGATATTTCGGGTGCAACTTGCTGCTTCTTTGATAATCGCTTATATTGACGATGGCTGGGACAATTCGTTGCGAAAAAATGTTCTTTTTTCACTTTTACATTGTGCTGCAGATTGGACGGTTTCAACTGCGATAATCGCTCTTACGGAACTTGCCCTTGATACCTCTGAAATCCGAGCGGAAATTGTGGATGAGTTTGTTGAATTGCTTGATAATAAGCCAAATGCTGGCTATTGGTGCGTCGAGTATCCACTTGTTACAAACCTTTTGCGCATCCCAGGGCTTGATGATAAAACCCGCGAATTTTTCGAGAAATACCGCTCCGACCTCGAAAATTATTAAGATTTTAGCCACTAAGAACACTAAGATTCACTAAGTTTTTTAAGAATATTTTTCCACTAACCACACAAAAAACACGAAAATTTTATAGGTTTCGCTATCGCTGACATGGGCTATTTCACATTATTCAAACTCATCAATCGACTTGAACAATAAGGATTCTCAATTTCAAAATTATTAAAATATTGTTTGTAAGTATTTATTAATAATGTACTATCTTAACATCTTAACTCTTTAAAGTTTCCGATTGGGAACGTGATAACATGATACTTGGTGAAGCATTACTCCTTCGTGCGGATTTGCAGAAGCAAATTCTATCTCTCAGAGACCGTCTTGAACTAAACGCAAAAACTCAAGAAAATGAATCACCTTCAGAGCATCCTCAGATTCTGTTTGAAGCTTTTGAAAGTGTTATTCAGCAGTATGAGCAAATTGTAGTTGCAATCAATAAGGCAAATTTCAGCACTAAACTTGCAGACGATAGAACATTAACAGAGGTTCTTGCTCATCGTGAAGTATTGAAAAAAAAGCATATTACCTTACTTGCTGTTGCTCGAAAAGGTCTTCCAGAAACAAATCGGTATAGTGAGCGTGAAATTAAGTGGGTTAGCGTTGTCGATGTAAAAGACCTCAGAAAACAAGCAGATATAGTTGCAAATGAAATTCGCGAGTTGAATGTGCAAATTCAGAAGGTGAATTGGGAAACTGAGATAAATCTTTAATCAGGTCTGGGTGAGTGTGACGTTGGCTGCGTTAAAGCTAATCCCGGTTGGAGGGTTGGGTAACTCGGGGGTTCGAGTCCCCATGATAATAACAAATCATCCCAGCACAACTGACTAATCACTAAACAAAGGCAGTGTATATAGTAGGTTTAAATCTGCTGAAAACACTTTAACCATTACTACCTCACACTAACAGGCCTGATATTAATTATATTGTTATCGCAGCTCAAGTAGGTTTACCTGCCACAGCCATGCTTGTTTAATCTTTCAACAAAGTCAATAAGTCAAATAACTTCTAATTCCTATTGCCAGCGATGTAAAAGAACGCAGGTTTACCTGCCTTTGTGGACGAAATCGTGGAGTTTTTCGACCTGGTTGACCATGCCGATGACAATGAAAATACCACCCGGATTCAGCATCAAATCTCCGCCTGGGTTGAAAATATACTCAGATTTAGGCGAACGAGCGTATGCAACAATGTGCAAGCCGGTTTTTTTGTAGATATCGCTCTCAGAGAGGTGCATATTGGCGATGGGTGAGTCTGACGGAATTGTAATCTCAGCAACACGATGAATTCCACGCTGATCCCTTAAAATCTTATCTAAAAATCCCGTTACTGTCGGTCGAATCATCTCGGAGGCGATGCGCATTGCGCCGATATAATTTGTCTGAATTACTCCGTCAGCACCGACTTTCCGAAGCTTTGTTTCAGTTTTCGGATTGTCGCAAACGGTAATAACACGCATGTCCGGGTTCAATTCTTTAGCAGTAAGAGTTATAAAAAGGTTGTTTTGGTCGTTGCTGAGGTTTGCGATAAGACCTTTTGCGTTTTTAACACCAGCTGCAAGTAAAACCTCGTCATCGGTTGCATCACCAACGATAAAGTGTATTTCATCCTTAGGCAATGTTGCCAGTCCGTTAAGAATATGCTCCCTATTTAGGTCAACCACAACAAAATGATTATTGGTAACGAAAAGCTCATGTGCGATGATTGCACCTCGGCTTCCGATACCAGCGAGAATATAATGATCTTCGATATCCTGTAATTTTTTTAGCATTTTTCGCCTCGATAAATATTCTGACAAAGTTCCTTCGACCAAATAGCTGATAACCGTTGCTGATGCCCAAACAACAATTGCATAAGCGACAATTAAATATACAATTGTATATACAACTCCTACTGTTCGACCGGGTTCAGCAAATTCGAGATAGTTTATAATGTCGCTATATCCGACAGTTGTTAGCGAGATTGTTGCTTCATACATTGCCGATAAAAAATCGAAGTGAGTGAGCATCTCTTTGGTGCCGAATGTAATTGTGATTACATAAAACCCGATTGCACCGATAAACCAGACAAAAAGGACTTTTATCAGTGCTTTGAAAATATCAAGCTTCACAAAATCAAGAAAGTAGATGCGTTCATATGCTGATTTCTCGATGCTTGCAGGTTCTTCGACGCGTTTAACAGGAAGTTTTACCGATTTGATGAACTCCTCGGTCTTCTTAATCGGCATCATAATATGCTGAGTCATCTTTTTCGAAATAGAATTATCCTTATTTTCTAACATGATCTGCTACTTACAATTTGAAGAATAAACAAATTATACAAATACATCGATATCTTATAAACAATATAACACAAAATATGAAACTGGGAAGAAATATCAATCATACAATGATTTAATCTTCGCAAGCTGTTTTTTTCTTCTTTCAATGTCTATACGGAGATATGCATATTGTCTGTTGGCGATTGTAAATGGCTTATAGTTCATCATCCAAGGAAACATTGTTACGTTGCGTGTTTGATTTACTATCCCAAAAACAGGTGCATCAAATCGAATCTGCTCAATCATTTGTCTGGTCAATTTACTTTTATCATCGGGATTTAATGTGCGTATCATCTGTTCATAGAGTGCATCATAATGTTTATTCATATAATTCAACCTATTCATACCCCCTCGATTATTGCCAACAAGTGATTCATGATTAGGTCCATAAAAAAGTAAAGCAAAGTTCTCAGGTTCAGGATAATCGGCATTCCAGCCGGAGAAGAACAATTGATAATCACCTTTAACAATATCTTCAACCGATATTCTCTTACTTGCATCAAGCTTAATACCAAGTTTTGCAAACTGTCGAGTAAACCATTCTTTTTCTTCAGGATTACCAATAAATAATTCGTTATCAATCTTAATTACAATCTGCTCGTCATCGTTGTTTCTACCATTAGGCAAACCCGCTTCTGCCATCAGTCTTTTGGCTTCTTCTATTGTCCGACGTTTATAATTACCATCGTTTTCTTTCTTGTATACCCAAAGGTTCGGAATGATATTACTGAATTGCTCTTCGCTGAAAAGTCCGCTAGGAATAAAACAATTCGAGATTTTTTCGCCAACACCAAATTTTCGAACCCATTCCTCTAGATCGAAGGCAATTGCTATTGCCTGTCGAATTTTTCTGTTTCTGTCTGAAGCGATTTTCGAGTCTGTATCGTTAAGACCGATCGTGTTGTCGAGCATATTGATTCCCCAATATGCCACATTTAATAATTCTTCGGATTTTAGTTTTAATCCTGTTTTAATCATTTTGTCCAGTAGATAAATATCATTACCGAATTTCGAAATGATATATCGATAAATTGAGCTTTTAGGTTCATACATATCCAAGTAACCATTAGCTAAAAACGAAAGTGCAGCTATTTTCGATGAAATTCTGCTGCGAACAATACCCTCAATAATGGGAAGCCGGCGTGAAGCATCAAGGAGGTTTCCAAGAGCAGCATCACCGATTTTTGATATATCAACATTATTTTTTCTTAGTAATTCGATTTCAATTTCAGCTTTTTCCTGCATTTGAGTGTATGCGAGCATATTCTTTTCAAGCAGGAACATTTTTTGTTTTGATCTTATATCAAAAAGCTTGCTTAAATCAGCGTTCGTATAATCTGGCATGCCTTTTGACGGGTAAACTGTTCTGTAAGATGCTGGTAACTCGAACCATTTCTCAGATTCATCATGTTTTTTGTTGTTATTCAAATCCTCAAAATAAAAACCCTCACCGTTCTCAATACCATCATATTTACCGTTTTTATTCATGTCATAAAACGGTAGCTCATCCGAATCAACAGTGGCATTATTGTTTTTATCGACACCATAACCTGTTTCAATGTTGAAAAAAGGAGGTTTCAAGCCAGTTCCGTGAGCAAGCCGGTTATAATTTGGATTTATTTTGGACGTGATTATGAACGAAGCGTTTAGAACAGGAAATTTACCGGTATATGAATCCATTATCCAATCATCATAACTCGAAAACATCCGTATAGTGTATGGACCTGTTCCAATCGGGTGAGAATCAAAACCAAAGTGTTTGTTATCATTACTTTGAAATTCATTGTAAAATGTGTCGGCTTCCCATGGAATAGGCGAGAAGAAGTACATTGCGAGCCAGTATTTGAAATTTTCATACGGCTTGTTTAGAGTAATCTCAAAAGTATAACGGTCAATCTCCTTTACACCTTCAAAATTGTAATCGCAGTAAGGCAGCAGAACTTCTGGTTCACCATAATATCCGCCATTATACCCCCATTCATCATCGTCATCCTCAGCATCCACATTCAAAGCACTTTTCAAACGATCATAAAAGGATTGAGCATCTTCAACATATTTCAGAAGTAAGGAATTCAAAATAGGACAGTTTAGTGTGGGATTGAATAATCGACGAATGCCGTAAACATAATCATAAGCGACTAGCTCTCTGCTTGAGAAGTACTGAAAATCGTCAAGGCTCGAAATTGAATCAGCCATTTTTTCAGGAACAGAACGACCATTTCCTTTACCTTTATGATAAATAAAACCTTTGTTATCTTTTGCAAAACAGGGATGAGGAGAATAGTAAATGCCTGGTGTTATCTCAATTCTGTATTTAATTCTGACTTTGCCAGTGATTTTTGTGTCAATACCATTTTCAGCATCCTCATAATCATCTTTTGGAAGAACAGCATTTCCTGATTGACTGCCTTTGTCCATCGCTTTGTAAAGCTCTTCAAGCGTACATTTCACATATTTTGTTTTCCTTGTTTCTTTTTTATTTTCACTTTCTTCAGTTATGTAAATCTCGCGGTAATATTCGGGAATGGGCATTTTTTTAGCAGTAAGCGGAACAAGTTCATATGGACGTTTGAGGTAATGATATGTCAGGGGTGGTTCGTAGGTGCAACCAATTAATTCAAGAGAATCCCTGAAATACGATGCTGATGGATCAGTATAATCATCCAAACTATCGGTGTCCACATAAAGTGTTGCACTGTCTGGATCATATTCAAGATAAGGATTATCAATTGACTGAAATATGTCGTCAGGACTGAATTGAGCGACAGTATTGTAATTATCAGGAAAAAGCGGCAAAAACATGAATACTGCCACAAATAAGAACAATACAGCAAATTTTGAGTGATAAAACGATTTCATGAACAATACTTTCAATAATCGGATATTTTTGAGTTAATTATTATATCGATTTTGCGAAATAAATGTTCGCGAGTTTCGAATTTTTTCAACTCATTCATTCCCGAATTAAGAATATCATTTTTTATACTACTTAATGAAATACAGGTTAATTTTCTTGCGATTTCAGCGATTTCGTGCTGAGTTTTCGAGTCAGTGAGAAGAAATTTTGGTATTGGCAGCAATTTAACTGCTGAGACATGCACTTGAGGAAAAGTCGTTCGGGTTTCGCCAGTTATAGATTGGTAGATTTCACGCAGATACTCCGAATTTAGGTACCCGCATAATGCGAAAAGCAGTTCCTCATCATGTTCACGCAAAATGATATTTTGTACTGAATTGAGTGTATAGAATCCGTGCAAATCGACAGCTGCGATAATTTGTGGAGAAGTTTGACGATAAACAATTTTTGGGGAATCAAAAATCCATTGTTTTCGAAGTGATGTTCCATCAATCTTGTTCTGGGACGATATTTTAGAATTATCATATATAATGTATTTACCCGACCAACTCAATTTAAATTCTTTTATGTTGAATCCTTCAATTAATTTAAGAGTTTTCTCTCCGGGAGTAGTTGTAACAAGTTTTTCGCGCATATACCTTTTGCCAGGATTAATACCATCTTTCACAAACGCAATATCATCGATTGTCAGATATTTCGAGGATTCGAAGGTTTGTATTCGTTTTGTGTAAAGCAGGCTGTGATGCTGACGGCTTAAAATTTCGGTATACTTCAGCGTTGTTTGTTTTATCGATAAATACTGTGTTTTTTCATCTTCTGATATCGATTTAAGTGTTACATCATTGTTTTTTGCTCCTTTTTTCCAGCAAAGAACCGATGTGCCAACAGAAGCACCTCGAAATTGGCTGTAAGTAAATTGAGTTGCTTCTTGAACAAGTTTGGATAAAATCAATGCTGAACGCATGTTAGCATAGCTTTCATTCATCAGAATCGTGTCAGGAAGCACAAATGCACAGACTCCGTCTCTGTTGCTCAGCAATTCCGTTGCTTTTACAATAAAAAGCAGAAAATAATTAATTCTACCCGTTACCGCTTTTATTTCCTGTATTTCTGACAGGTTGGCATCTGCAAATCGTTCATAATGCTTACTTCCATCCGCTATTTTACCGGAATGTCTTGAATAATATGACCGGTAAGGTGGATTGCTGATTATTGCATCGAAACCTGCTCTACTTGCAGAGAATATTTCGGGAAACTCAAGCTCCCAATGGAAATATTTATCTGTTTTTACTTCATTTTTCAGATGTTTCTTTGAGATTTTTTCTGAAATGTTGAAATTGTTGATTTTATCACACAATTCTTTGGTGTAAATATCCTGGAACCAGAGTGAACACCAAGCGTCAAGCTGATTTTGTGTGTAGATTCCTGTTTTTTCCGATTCTGCCTTGATAAACCTGATTTTTCTTTTGATTACCTTAGCATTAAAGCTGTTAAGGCGTTTAAATGTCGTTCCTGTCAGAGAATCCCCGACTTTGAATCTGTATGCAATCTTAGTTTCATTAAGCTTTTGAGGATGGCACAGAAATTTTAACGAAATAACTGAAATCTCAATCGCTAAGGGATTTTTATCTACGCCATAGAAGTTATTTTCACATAATTTCACAAAGAACTTACTATTATCTTTATCCCGACAAAGCTTTTGTGCCAGATAATTCGCAGCTTCCACAAGAAACAATCCGCTGCCAAGTGCAGGATCACAAATCTTCAACCCAGCAGCATCCTGCAACGAATTCTTATCGAAAATCCTGTCAAGAGCGGTATTTACCGTATATTTCACAAGCGATTTCGGTGTGAAAAACGCACCTGATTTCTTTCTGTTGTCCGAAACTACAAGCTTCAACGCTTTGTTGGTGTTTTCATCGCGAACAATTGAAAATTCAATAATCGTTTCGAAACAGTATGCAAGCAGGTATATCGCATCCTGAATTTTTTCTGCATTTGAAACAGTCAGACATTTTCGCATGTTTTTCAGAGTTTTATTGATAATCTTGGTGGTATTGTCAATGAAATCAAGAAGTTTACTATTACGACGAAAATTCAACATGCAAAAATATTCTTGGATTTCAGTAAATTCTGTAAATGTTTCTACATTCGTTTTTTCGATGATATTGAATTTTTGTACAATCTCAAAGATAAGCAATTGTAAGCATATTCGTTTCAAATCATTCGTCAACTCTTCAATGTCAGCATTTTTGCAGGTTTTCTTAGTGAAGTTATCGCAAATCTCAGCATAAAAAAACTTGAAATTCTTGCGAAAAACTTGAATTGCTTTGCTAATTTCATTCTGTTTCATAATTTCCGTTAGTTATATTTATGACCGTATGAATTATAATTTATAAAAATGGCTCCCGCTAATTATTAAATGGAATAATATCATTCACAATCATAAAAACTTAATTGACAATTTTTTAAGATTGCTAAAATATGCGCCACTACAAAGAATTATCTTTGCAGTGTTTTTTTATTACGTTATCGCGCCAAATAATCAGAAAGGCATAGAATGATTGACGATGAACTCAACGAGAACGAAACGAATGAAGAGAACGACGAAATCGAAAAAAGTGCTGAGGATGTGAATGAAGAAAATAAATCCGATGTGAAGAAGAAATCCGAAGTACCAGAAGGTTATGAAGAATATAATTTTGAAGATGATGATGACAGTGATAAAGACGCTGACGAGGAAGGCGATGAATACCAATCTGAAGAAGAAGAAGAGAAAAAAGACAAGGATGATAAATTCGAGAACGTTGAGTTTGATGAAGAAGAAACCGCTACATGTGCCTATAAATTGACAGTAACATTCCTTAAGGAACGTGTTACCGCAGAGCTTGATAAAGCTTACTCTGATATAAATTTCAGCTCAAATATCGACGGTTTTCGCAAAGGTAAAGTTCCAAAATGGCTTCTCGAACAAAGATTCGGCAAAGATGTACAGAGCGACCTGAAAAATCAATTCAAATTCATTGCAGTTCAATACATCGAGGATAAACTTGAACGCAAGGTAGTTTCTGAGCCTGACTTTGATGAACCTGACGATAAATTAAAACGCGGATTCTCATTTACAATCTCGATTGCCTATGAAATAGAGCCGGTATTCGAGCTTAAACCGATTGAAGACATCAAGATTCAACGTAAGAAAATCGAGATTCCCGAAGAAAAGATTACTGAAATCATCGAGAATATAAGAAAACAAAATCCAAAACTTGAAAAAAAAGACGGTGCATCCGAAATCGGTGACGTTATCAATGTTAACTACACACTTTTCTGCGAAGATAAGGAAATTGCTGACAGAAATAACGAAACCTGGATGCTTGAGGATGGCACTTTCGCAGATGTCAAGCTTATCGAGGGTGAAGAAGGTGCTATCGGTATGTCCGTGGGTGATGAACGAGAAATTAAGATAAAAATGCCTAAAGAATTTATTATTCCAAAATATGCTGGCAAGGATGGCTCCGTTAAAGTCAAAATTCTACAGGTTCAGACCGAAATTGAACGTGAAATCGACGACGAGTTGGCGAAATTAGTAAAATTCGAATCGCTTGAAGAGTTGAAAAAACAGATACTTGATGACCTTACAAATGCATACACGAACGCTCAGAAAGCCGGTTTGACAAAAGAAATCGTCAAACAATATGTTGATGGCTTCGATTTCGAATTCCCAGCTAAATTCATGGAAAACATGACTGAAGAAACTAAAACTCGTGCAAAATATGATTTCTCAATGAAACTTTATCAAAAAGACACGAAAATCGAAAAGGAAGAACTGCAGAAAAAGGTTGATGAAGAACTGGCAGAGAAAGAAGATGAAATTATCAATAATATGATTCATGAGCTTAGAAGCGATTTCATTTTCAGAAAAATTGCCGATGCTGAACGCATTTTCATTACCGAAGATGAATACAACATGTCGGTGTATCAGATGGCATACCAATATCAAATGAAACCTGAGCAGATGATAAAAACAATCGAAGACCGCAAAATGGAGAATCAGATTCGCAATGACCTTTTAACAAACAAAGTTAGAGATCATTTTTACAGCAAAGCAAGTTTCGAAGATATCGACGAAGTTTACGTCCCG
>CAYZQB010000060.1:0-3652 GCA_964480395.1 uncultured Planctomycetia bacterium | reverse complement strand
GACCATGACCACGACCACGAACATTAATATTATTGCTAACAATACCGAATCCGCATTGAAATGATGCGGATTTTTCTTTTAAAATGCTGATGTTTCGAAGTTCTCATATATTATAATCTTTTATAGCAATTATTTTGAGGTAATGATGTCAATTTACGACCGTGATTATTACTCTGAGAATTCTATGTTTGGACAGCAAAAGCCCAAAGCAACATACGCGATTCTGATAACAATGGGAATTGGAATAATTTTACACATAATACTTACTCGAACAGCACCAGGTGTTGTTAGGCAGCTTGTTCTTGTTCCAAAATCAGTAATTCATGATTTCAAAATTTGGCAGCTTTTGACCTATGGGATTTTCCATGACATTAAAAGCCCGTTTCATCTACTGATTAACGCACTGATGTTTTGGTGGATAGGCAAAAGTGTCAATTTAATAATGGGTGATAAGCGATATTTGATATTGGTTGTTACTTCAGTGTTTTTCGGAGGAATGTTTTATTGTGTATGGGCGATGACAGGGATTTCGGGTGGTGCGATGCAACCTGCTGTTGGTGCCAGCGCAGGTGTTTACGGAGTTCTCGGATATTTCTGTACAAGATTCGCGAATGAACACATTTCGCTTGTTATTCCACCTGTTTCGTTCAAAGCGAAGTGGTTGCTAATTTTCTTTGTTGGCATTGACGTAATATTTGCATTTGTTCCTGGTGGCACTGGAACTGCACACATGGCACATATTGGCGGTGCATTTATCGGCATTATATGGGTGAAGATAATTACAAAAAAAACAGAGGAAAGCAAGCATGATGGTTTTGGGTCCTCAATGTTTCGCGATGAACCTGTTGTAAAAAAGAGTTTTTTTGAAAAACGTCGGGAGAGAAAAGAAGAAGCTAGGAATGAAAAGCAGATTAAGGAAAAACAAGTACTAAAAGAGCAGGTTGATGCTTTACTCGATAAAATCAAGGAAAAAGGTATAACTTCGTTGACTGAAAATGAGCGAGAATTTTTAAGGAAAAGCAGCGATAAATACAAAAGTAATTAGACAAGCGATTTCACAAAAAATGTTTCACAAACAACACAGTGTTTACTTATTGTAACGCAATTTTACACAAAAAATACGCTCTGAATTAATAAACACACCAGAATCAATGTAATTATTATGGTATAATATTTTAAGACTTTGGAATGTAATTTGCTAGAGTAAATAAACAATTCAGGGGGAAAAATGCATAATAGAATATTATTTTCAACTTGCACTAGCATCATCGCTCTAACTCTCATTATATCTTTGCTGAGCGGTTACACCATCGCTCAAAACCCAAATCTTATGCCACCAGTGCCAATACCTCAGCCGAATGAAGTGAAAGCCGATACACAAATCAGAATTCTTGACGCAAGACTGACAAATATCGGACCATCGCATGTTTTTGAATTCACTTTCGAGCCGTATCTCTGGATTGGCATTGATGCTGACGGAAACCAGATAAAATACAATTATCCACAAGGAAGCGAAGTTGTCGAACAAACTCCAGCAACTGAATTCATTCGTTATTCAAGGGATCTCACTGCATATGCTTATATTTACCTGGATTATAGCATGAAGCCGATTGTTCGAAAAAGAATACAGATTCAAAAAGCTGATGAACCGATGACATACAAACTCGGACTGATCTCTGCTAATCTGCGCATTCTTCCCGGAATTTACAAAATAAATATTGAAATTCTCATAAACTCTCAGACACCAAAAAATCGAGATTATATTTGGATTGAAGAAAATCAGCTTAATATCAAGAATTTTCTGGAAACTGTGCGAATTAGCCCGAAAAGAGTTCCAAAAATTGAATCTTCAGCAGTAATTGTTATAACTCGTTATCAGGATTCAACTTATGAATATATGCGAGTCGGTAATGTGAATTATTATTCAAATGCAATTGAACGAGTTGAAAACATATCAAAATTGAAAGAACAAATTGATAAGCTGATAAAACAACGGAAAGATGGTCTGAAAAAACTAGAAGAAAATGAAACTCCAGAAGATAATGTTATTACAAAGCGACTTTTACCGGTGATTCAAAGAAAAAAAATTGAACTGATGGAAGCTCAATTTTTCAAAACAAACATTATCAAAATAAAAAAAGAACTTGCAGAAGCAAAAGAAGCACAGGACAAATTCAACAAATTCCTAACAGAATATAATAATGGTTTGAGAGCATTATGCGAAGACATTGCAACTGATATTCAGAATTTATATATGGAAATGTGGTGGACTGGCAATCTGTGCTTACCCAAATGGACACCTCATGAAAAATATGGAACTTTGGAAGATTTGCGAAAAAAATGGAAAATTTCACGATTTCTAAGCGGTAAGCTTGACACTGAAGAAGTCAAAGGGCAATGGAAAAAAGAGGAATGGATTAAATGGGTGAAAGAGGAATGGATGCCGAAAATTGATTCAATAAATGAAAAATTTAGAAAATTTTTCGGTGATCAAAGTTTGGCAGAGGAGCATCGATGGTATTACGGTTTAACTGAAAACATGTATCAGACTTTCTGGTTTCCAAAGAATGAAAGAGCTTATGAAGAAATGAAAAAGCTCATAACACAGAATTATCTGAAAAACTATGGAATGGCAGTAGGGAATCTTCTTGCACATTATCATGCTGAGGATAAAAAGAATGTTGAATATTCGTTTGTTGATGAGAAATACGGCAAGCCTGTACCAGGTCCTTTCTCATTCAAAACATATTTCGATAAGCTGAAAGATACTCGACGAATGTTTTTGAAAGCTTTTGCCCCAGATGTTGACCCGACCAAGCGACCGGATCCAAAGGAAATCAAGAAAAGAAAGTACTATGTTTCAAAAAACGGTGTTTATGTTGGTCCGCTCGAATATGATCCGGTAACTGGCGAGAAAAATGATGGTCCTTACGACGAGTCGATTTTGAATCCTAAAGGCGATGTAGGCGAAAATTAATTTTTCATATTCGGAGGAATTATGAGAATTTATAATTACTGCATAATGTTCCTTGTCTTCATAATTGCGTTTGGTGTTACAAATATAGGATGCAAAAAGGAAGATAAACATAAGGTTGACGAAATCAATATACAAACTCAAGAAACTACTAAACCCAATGAGGATTCTCAATCAACATCAAGTACAACGCAAAGTATTTTAAATCTCAACGCAACAATCTCTAAAAAAGACCATGTCAACGAAAACTGTTACACTATTACTTGTTTTTTACTTAACTCATCAGACACTAGATCATTTTTTACAGAATATTCATTAAACAATGGGTGTAATCAATTGATACAATTTTATTTATTTTGTGATGGCCAACCAATTGAAAATCCCAATCCTATTAGGGAGTTATATCCTGAGTCAGTTTTAAAATCATCATGGAATTTTCCTTTTTCTCTGAAACCAGATGAAATAAAACCTGGGGACATGATGAAAATTTTAGATGAACAGTTAGATTTAAAGAAAAAAGGAAACTATGAAATGTGGTTCACCCTTTTTTTGCCAAATGATGAAACTAATAGTGAAGAATTCATAAATAATGATGTCGGCACAATGCTAAAATCAAATGTAATTAAAGTGACAATTGGATAGTCATTGCGAGCGAAGCGAAGCAATCTCAAAGTTCCA
>CAYZQB010000059.1:0-16381 GCA_964480395.1 uncultured Planctomycetia bacterium | reverse complement strand
GTAGGTCAGGCATCTTGCCTGACATTCAGCATCAATATTAACAGGCAGGGATGTCTGTGTCGCCACAACTAAAACTTATGTTAGTGAGTACTTGCCTTTGGCGGAGCAATTTCCCCTGCAACTGCCTTTCTGATTGCGGATGCAATTGTTTCAACATTCATAAGCCTGCCCTTTGCATTATGTCCACATGCAAGCCAACCTTCTTCAGGCTCAATAATGTAATACCCGAAATCACGAAGCTTATTAAGATTTTCCTGCACAATCGGGTGATTGAACATTCTGTGATTCATCGCAGGAGCAATAATCGTCGGACAATCAACAGCAATTGCAACAGTTGAAAGAGCGTCGTCAGCGATACCATTTGCAAGCTTGCCAATGATGTCCGCAGTTGCCGGTGCAATACACAAAACCTTTGCAATGTCCGCCAGATTTATATGCGCAGGAACACCGTCTATACTCGCTTCCCATAAATCAGTCAACACAGGATTTTGAGTAAGATTTGCGAAAGTAACAGGTCCAACAAGTTTCGTGGCATTTTCTGTCATCACAATCCTGCAGTCAAAATCATCTCGCAGAAGTGTAATCAGGTTGCCGATTTTGAACGCTGCTATCCCCGAACTTATGCCGATTATAACAGTTTTCTTGCTTTCTTCCTTCATTTTATCCTCGCTTTCATTCTACGTCGGATTAAATCGATAACCTGCTTCATTCTTGTTTCCGCCTGAAATAAACTGCAGTACTATCGGATCATTGCTTTTTTTGAATTCATCGGGTGTACCGACCTTAGCAATCTTACCCTGATGAAGCATAATAATCTTATCCGAAATTCGGAATGCAGAATGCATGTCATGGGTAACAATCAACGAAGTAATCTTCAGTTTTTTTGTCAGGTCAATTATCAGGTTGTCAACAGTTGTTGCAACGATAGGGTCGAGACCTGCATTCGGCTCATCAAAAAATATTATTTCAGGGTCAAGGGCAATTGCACGTGCAAGCCCAACTCGTTTTTTCATACCACCAGAAAGTTGTGCAGGATACATTTCCTCAATATTCTTGAGTTCAACCAGCTCAAGCTTAGATTTCACAAGGATTTCAATTGTATTTTCCGGTAAATCCGTGTGATGTCGGATAGGCAGAGCGATATTGTCCCTGACAGTCATAGAATTGAACAATGCTGCGGATTGAAACAAAACCCCGAAACGTTTCCGAACCTGGTTCAAATTTGATTCTTTGATTCGGGTAATTTCGTTACCGGCGATATAAATTTTGCCTTTCGAGGGTTTCAGCGCGCCAATAATGCACTTCAGGAGTGTACTTTTGCCGCCGCCCGAACCGCCGATAACACATGCTGTTTCACCCTTAAAAATCTTGAAAGACATTCCACACAGTACATCGTTCTTGCCAAAGTTTTTGTAAAGATTCGTAACTTCAATCATTGGAATCTTTTTCTGCTCAAGCTTGTCAGTTCTGCCGAAAACCTGCGTTGTATCCTTTGACCTGCTCATTTACGCACCACCGTTGATAATTTTAACAAAAAAATTGCGCGAGCGAGGTCCATCAAATTCGCAGAAGAAAATGCTCTGCCAGGTGCCAAGTACAAGATTTCCATTATTTATAATCACATTAACCGATGAGCCAACAAGACTTGCTTTGATGTGTGCTGCTGAATTTCCTTCAGCATGTCTATAATTTGCTTTCCAGGGAATCTGCTTATCAAGATGGGTCAGTATGTCGTGAATCACATCTGGGTCAGCATCTTCGTTGATTGTAACACCAGCAGTTGTATGAGGAACGTAAACCATGCATAAACCGTTATGAATTTCAATTTCTTTCAAGTATGTCTGCACCTGTGAAGTAATGTTTATCATTTCTGAGTGAGTATTTGTATGAATGTTGAACTGCTTCATCTTTTCCTGTACATGCATGATTAATTTACTAAATTACAATCATTGACGTACAAAATCTACGAGAATTGTATTGCGAATGCAACATGTTCTCTAAATGTTAGGGTAAAATATGACCACCAGCGATGAAAGCACAGATTTCGGTAAAATTGTGAATTTCTTATTCGAAGTTGAAATGCTTAGCAGTGTGCCAAGAAGCGGTTATCATGTGCTAGGTGGGGTAAAACAAAGCGTTGCTGAACATAGCTTCAACATTGCTATGATTGCATATGCGATTTCTCAGATTAATTCGAACATTGACGTGTTTAAACTTCTAAAAATGTGTTTGTTGCATGATTTGCCAGAAGCTCGCACAGGAGACCAGCATTATATAAATAAAAAATACGTTCAAGCGGATGAAAATCAAGTAATTGTCGATCAAAGTACGAATTTACCTAATGGAGAAGATTACATTCAGTTGATGCATGAATTCAACGAGGATAAGACTTTGGAAGCACATTTTGCACATGATGCCGACCAGCTTGAACTTTTACTCGTATTAAAACGAGCAACGGATATCGGACACCATGATGCCAAGAAATGGGCGTATTATGCAAAAAAACGAATAAAGACGGAAATCGGGAAGAAACTCGCTGAAACGATTGAAAAAACTCGCAGCGACGCCTGGTGGTTTACAGATGACGAAGATTGGTGGGTAAATGCGAACAATAATAAAAAATAGGAGAATATATGAAGGATTTCAACCGAGACGAAATGCGCGAACTCGATAGAGCAACAATTGAGAACATCGGTATCCCAGGAATTATTTTGATGGAAAATGCAGGCAGAGGTGCTGCACAATATTTCCGCGAAAAAATGCTCTTGATAGAAAATATTAGTTCTGAATCACAGGATTTACGCGATTTGCACAGTTCACTTTCTGGTTTCAAGGTATTGATTGTCAATGGTCGAGGAAACAACGGCGGAGATGGATTCGTCATTGCCAGACACATGCATAATTGGGGTGCTGATGTAAAAATCTTGTTGCTTTGCAAGGGAGAAGATTTACACGGTGATGCATTAGTGAATTATCGGATTGCACATTCGATGAAGCTTGAAATAATTGATGATTTTCATCAAAATATGCTTGGTAGCATTGATTTTAGTAAATTTGATGCAATTATCGACGGAATCTTCGGAACAGGTTTGACCCGCAAAATTAAAGGTCGCGCATACGAGATAATTGCTAAGATTAATGAGCAGAAAACCCATCGCGTGTATGCTATTGATGTTCCATCAGGGCTTGATGTCGATTCTGGAATGATTAATGGAATCTGTGTAAATGCTGATGCGACAGCAACTTTCGGCGGTATGAAAACCGGAATGACCAAAAATAATGGACCTTTGCAATGCGGAGAAATTCGCGTTATCGACATTTCAGTCCCACGCAGATTATATGCTGACTAATTCAACTCATTCGGTTCAGTTGACTTCTTCCATAAATCTTAAATCGGTGCAATGCGATGTCCGCATGTTGAGCAGAATGCAGAATCTTTCCTGTTCCTGTTCCCACAGTTTGAGCAAACGATCACGTTATAATCCTTTTGCATATTTTCTGATGCAAGCTGTTCTTCCACAGCAGCATCCACATCCACATTTACTTCACGCTCAATACCTTTTACCCCTTTTTTAAACTCAACAAAACCTTTACCCAGCGATTTTCCGACCTCAGGCAGACGTTTGCCAAAAAGCAGTATCAACACTACTATAACCACAACCACTTCAAGTGGACCTGGAACATACGCGAATAAATACATATTGAATCCAATCGTATAACAACGTGAATATGATACTTTCTGGGAAAAATTACGCAAATTGTTTTGCTGTTTTGCATATTTGTTAAATTAAAATTATTCAACATTTATGAAGTGAATTTTGGAAAATATTGTCGAATTTCCTAGGTTCTGTCCAGTAAGTATTTTTGAGGAGATTTCGAAAATTGTGTGAAGCTGGAAAAATATACCAAAACAAACTTACGGGACAGAACCTAATTTTAATAAAAAAGGATGCCATTATTCACATGACATCCCTTTTGGTGGGCAGAGGCAGATTTGAACTGCCGACACATGGATTTTCAGTCCATTGCTCTACCCCTGAGCTACCTACCCACATAGACCGAAGATTTTATATTCAACTGTTGTGAAATCAAGTTTTTTATAATTTTATAATCGCTATTTCTCTGATTCTTTTTGGATTTTTAATTCGTTCTCAATCCGCGTTTTCAACTCGTTGAAATGATGCTGATATTCAAGCGAAATCTCATCTGGAAGCATTTCGATTTTGCACAACACATACGCTTCCATGAGTTTTCCGAGTAGAAACAGTATCTCAGCTTTGCGATACCTAATTTCGACATATTTTTCAACGTTTGCGGTTTTAAGACTCAGCCAGCGTAATGCCGATTCATATTTCTGTTGATTCTTACGGATTATCGCGATGCTGATTAAATCATCAACATTAAATACTGTGTTATCAAGTTCTACAAATAATTCCGCTTCCTTTGAATCTGAAAGCTGCGCGATGTCATTGATAGGAAACGGTTTCGCTGTATCATTTATCTTTGCAAGAACATCCGATACCTTGATTTCAGGCTTCTTTGCGGGGTCGTCATCGATTGTTTCATTGCAGCCTAACGTCCAAAAACTCATAGCAACAGCACAAACAAGAATTAAAACACGCAAACCAACCTCCTGCAAAATTCCAGTTTTTATAACGAATCAGTCAGGATAAAGATTGAATTTAAGCAGATTTACTACGTTTTGTTTGAATATACTCGTTGATTCGCTCAAAAATCAACTCAAAATGTAAACCCCTGCTTGCCTTAAGAAGGATTGCATCACCAGGTTGAAGCTCGTTAATAAGCGCAATAGCAGCATCCTCGGTGGTTTCGCATGCTATCGAAATTATGCCAGATTTTGTCAATGCAGGTTTGTGCATCAATTTGCTGAGCTCACCTGCAGTAATTAGCACATCAATACTCGATTTCGCAATGTCGTACCCGATTTGCTGATGGTACATGTCCCCGAACATTCCGAGTTCGAGCATGTCGCCAAGAACCGCAATATGCCGTTTCGCTGTGATATTTGCCAGCACATCGATTGCCGCTTTCATACTCGCTGGATTTGCGTTATAACAATCAAACACAATCTGAAAATCATCACTTTTCACAATCTGATTGCGCATTTTCATCGACTGCATGCTTTCCAATGCATTCTCCATCTCGTCAAACCGTACACCTGCCCAAAGCCCGACAGAAATTGCCGCAAGAGCATTGTGAATATTGTGATTGCCAGGCAAATTTAACTTGAAATCATGACGATTGTTGACTTTGAAACTGATTCCATCGCCAGTATTCGTTATTTCCGAAGCAAAAACCTCATAATGCTTGTTTCGTCCGAAACGGACGATTTGCGTATCAATATCTTTCGCAGCACTTCTTGCACCCATGTCATCGAAATTGACTATTGCAATCTGTATGCCTGTATCATTCAAAATCGTAGCTTTTTCCTGAATCACGCCTTGAAGTGACTTCAATCCTTCAAGATGCACAGGAAGCGCGTTCAAAAGTACCGCACAATCGGGTTGTGCAATTGTAGTCAGAAGGTCGATTTCGCCTGGCTTGCTAGTACCAAGCTCAAGTACAAGATAATCAAAAGAATCATCAAGTTCGAATATTGTTTTCGGAACACCAATCAGGTTGTTCTCATTTGCTTCATTTCTGTGTACATTTCCTATTTTAGACAGAATAGCAGCAATCATTTCACGGGTTGTAGTCTTGCCAGCGGAACCGGTGAGTGCGATGCGTTGAACGTCGAAATTTCGCAGATACCACGCTGCCAACTCGCCATATGATTTTACGGTATCACCAACGATTAAAATCGGTGCTTTTACACCTCGAAGCCCTGAAACGGAATGTACTATTGCTCCGCAAGCTCCTTCTGCAACAGCATCTTTCACATAATCGTGTCCGTTATAATTTTCACCTTCAAGCGCAATAAACAGATTCCCTTTTTCGATTTTGCGAGAATCTGTGCAGATTCCGGTAACTTTGGACTTCAGCGAGTATTGCGGAGAAAGCAATTTCGCTTCCAAAACCCAAACCGCCTCATTTATCGTAAAACTCTTAAACATATATCCCCCAGTCTGCTAAGCAGTTGTCTTTTTCTTTCTGATAATTCCAATTTTGGGTACAGATTTCACGGATTTACCGCTGTGATAATGTTCGTAATAAAACTTTGCAATCTCCCTGTCATCAAAATGAATAGTCTTTTTACCGAGAATCTGATAATCCTCATGTCCTTTGCCTGCAATGAGAACGATATCGTTGTACTGTGCTTGTTTGATGGCAGCAGCGATTGCTTGCTCGCGGTCGGGGATTATTTCATGTTTATTCTTTCCGGTCATGCCATTTTCGATGTCAGCAATGATATCATTCGGGTCCTCAGCACGTGGATTATCAGAAGTTACAAAGACTTTGTCCGATAGTTTTTCAGCGATAGCACCCATCAACGGTCTTTTCGATTTATCCCTGTTACCACCCGCACCAAAAACCGTGCAGATTTTACCGCTTGAAACCTTGCGTAGTGTTGAAAGAACGTTCTCAAGTGCATCGGGAGTATGTGCATAATCGACGATAACGCTTATTGGTGCTGTAAACGGTGTGATTTTCTGGAGTCTGCCGGGAGCACCTTTCGTTTTCGCCACCGTTTCCTCAATTTCAGATGCACTTATACCCATGTTGATTGCAGTCGCAAATGCTGCAAGAATATTATAAACGTTGAAGTTTCCAAGTAATGGAGAATGAATTCTGTGCACACCACCCGGATAAACAAGGTCAAAAGTTGTTCCTCTTGCTGAAAGCTCAATGTCTCTGGCATGAAAAGTATGCGGAAATTTGATACCGAAGGTTACTATCTTAGACTGGCACGATTTCATCATGATTCCGCAGTATTCGTCGTCGCCGTTGATGACAGCAACACCATCCGACTTTATCTGCTTGAAAAATGTCGCCTTTATTTGCGCATAATCGCTAAAATTATGATGAAAATCGAGATGGTCTTGTGTCAGATTCGTGAAAATCCCTGCATCAAACTTGATACCTGTTGTTCGATTCATCGCCAGCGCATGAGACGAAACTTCCAAAACACCTGAAAACAAGCCATTATCAGACATCCTTCGCAGAAAATATTGTAGATTCTCGGGGTCAGGAGTGGTCATGCTTGCGGTAACCTTCTCGCTATTGCCCAGATAGTTATCAACAGTACCAATCATGCCACAGTCAAGCCCAGCATTATCGAAAATGTCCTTGATTAAATATGTAATCGTTGTTTTACCATTTGTGCCTGTAACGCCAATCAATCGCAGATTTTTCGAGGGATTCCCCATAAATTTTGCACAAATTTGAGCGTATAATTTCCGTGGTCGTGAACTCAAAACAAGTGCTACATCTTCAGGCATGATTATCATCACGTCAGACAAAATCGCGCTTGCACCCCGTTTTATCGCATCCTGAATGAATTTTCTACCGTCGCTCATGTAACCTTTTAATGCTGCAAACAAAAAACCGGGTCGAACCTTGCGCGAATCGCACGTTATCCCGATAATTTCTGTTTCAGTAGAATTCAGAATTGCGTTGTTGCCAAGCTCGTTGAATAAATCATCAAGTTTCATGCATATCCCTTGAAATTCGTTGATATTTAATCGGCAGAGCAGAAAAATTCTTAAAGGTTTCAACGTTTGCATTGTGATAAAATTAAGAAAAAAGAGGATACCATGCAGATTGACTCGAATCTTGTCGAACCTTCGAAACATTTATATGTTCATGTTCCATTTTGCAGGAGCAAATGTCCGTATTGCGATTTTTATTCGATTCCAGTGGATGCTTCGGAATCACAGTTATTTATCGATTATCTTGATGCGCTGGCGTCCGAAATATCTGAGATGCGCGAATTTGCTGGCGTGTTAAGCACAATTTACATCGGCGGCGGAACTCCGTCGGTTATTGGAGCCACGAATTTACAGACTTTGATGAAGTTAATTCGAGGAAATTTTGAGCTTGACGAAAATGCGGAAATAACAGTCGAGGCGAATCCTGAGTCTTTCGATGCTGAATTTGCAGAAGCCTCCGCAAAGTCTGGAATTAACCGGATTTCGATTGGTGCACAGTCTTTTAACGTTGATAATTTGCGATTTCTCGGGCGAATTCACGATTCTGAGCAAATATATAAAGCAGCTGAATGCATTAAAAACGCTGGCTTCAGGAATTTCAATATTGACCTTATAACCGCGCTCCCTAAACAAGCGATTTCAGACGTTTTACATGATTTGAACGAAGCGTTATCGCTAAATCCTACGCATCTGTCCGTTTACAATCTTATAATCGAGGAAAACACACCCTTCGAGACCTGCCAGAAAAATAGAGAATTCGAAATGGCTGATGCAGAGGAAATCAGCGAGATTTACGATGAAACCAGCAAACACCTGAGTGGTAAAGATTTTATACACTATGAGATTAGCAATTTTGCAATGCAAGGTTTCGAAAGTCAGCATAATCTTGGATATTGGCGATATGAGAATTATCTTGGAATTGGTGCAAGTGCACAATCGTTTCTCAAGCCCTATCGATTCGCGAATAAGAGAAATCTATCCGAATATTTACATAGTGAACGTCGAGAATTTGTTGAGATTTTGACCCCTACACAACAGCTTGATGAAACGCTGTTACTCGGGCTACGAACTGTGGAAGGTGTGCCGATTAGCAGGATTGCATCGCTTTTTTCACAAGAACAATTTCTCGAAAAAATTCACAAAAATACAACGATTCTCGATAAAATAAACATCTCAGATAGTCGAATTGTCATCAAACCTGAGTTTTTCGCGGTTGCAGACGCGATAATTTTATCAATCGCAAGCAAGTTAACTACTGACCGGGATTCTTGACGTTCTGGTCCTTATCCGTCCCGCTTCTGCTGCCCCAGTCCTTCGCAGCATCAGTATCATTCGAATTCAGCCGAAATAGATTGTCTTTAAGCACAGTCCCCGTAAACGATGCCGTAACATCCCATTTTGCGCCTGGTGTATAGAGTCGAATGCCGGAATTCAACTCAAGCATAACAACATTCGCGATGAAATAGTCAATGCTGTGCATCTTCGAATTCATCAGATTCACTTCGACTGAGCCATCACCCTTAATCCAGTGGAATGTACCATCGAATATTTCTTCGGCAAGCCCCGTTGCACCTTTTTCCCCGACTGAAATTAATTCCCCCGGTGCCAAAAACCTGCCGTCTTCGAACAAATGTACGCCGTCTGGCTCATCTGTCTGCGGAAAACTATCATAATCCTTGGTAAGAATAATCCAGCCCGATATATCGACGGACTTTTGTGTTGGATTATAGATTTCGACGTATCGCTGATTAGCGTTACCTGACGTGTTGATTTCGTTAATCAGAATCCCCGGATTTTCATAGGTTTCTGTTGATGTCATGAACGAATAAACGGCTGATTGAGAGGTATTCACACCACCGACCACTTCGACCATGTAAAAATATTGTTTTCCCTTTGTCAGCGGGGGAGTTGTTACCCATGGGACTACAGTATTACTCTTGTAGAGTTTTGAGCCGTCAACATCGTCGAAATATACATTAAACTTGTTCGCACCGTATGAGAGCCAGGCAAACGTTATCCCATCGGCATCTGCAGGCACATGAAAAGATTGATGCGGTGTTACCAGCATATCTCCGAAAATCGCAGGAACATCGAACAACAGCATATCGTCAATGTACCAGCCGCAATCCTCACCCGAGCCATCCGATTTCAATGCCCATCGAATTGTAACGTTGGATTCACCTGCAAAAGCAGTTAAATCAACAAGTGCAGGTTCCCAAGCACCGCCTGCGATAGTGCCTGAATATTCTTCGACTTGATTATACGCTGGGAACAATGGTTTAACAACTTTCCACGTGTTGCCGTTGTCAGCACTTGCCTGAATCTGCGCATAATCACCATTTCCAAGCTCTAACCATTGAAAAAACAGCATAAACGGCTGATGATTTGTGAAATCGAGGTTTTTCACTTCCAGATAATTATTGTCGTATGTTTGATTCGCGCTGTATCTTCCTGCGAGTTTCGTTCCATATGCATTTTCTTTCAGCATTGGGATTGTGGCTGGTGTATGGTCCGAGTCAGGTCCGCCAACGCTTGCGGAATCAGGCGTTCCGAACTCCCAATCACCCGTTGATGACCAGCCTGATGGTGTTCCCGCGAATGTGTCGAAAATCTCATACTTGAAGATTTCGCCTGTGTAACCGGTTAATGGGAGTTTCAGTGGAGATGCAGCACCTGCAGAACCGCCCGATTGATATGCGATTTCGAGCATTCCGCTTACCGAGCGAATTGTTGAGCCAGCAGCATAGTTGATGTTAACGTTAACTGAATCGCCTGGCTGAATCGAATGTGGAAAAGTTGATATAGTGTTGTTGTTTCGGTCGGCAATCGATGAAATGCTGAAATCGGTTACCCCGAGTGTAATGGAAATATCGCTTTGCGCCTGAATCTGTATTACATTGCTGCTGTCGTTCTTAGCACTGACGGTTGTCGGGATGTTTACAGGTATTGGCAAGCCGGCAAGACCGATGCAAGGATTTACATGACTTCCAGATAGTTCGCCGGTTGCACGTGCAATGATTGGAATATCCTTGTTGAAATTATTGCCATTATTTGTGTATGAAATCTCAAGAACTGCTTCGTGCAAGCCAACATCTGTCGGGTTGTACAAGATTCTCGCCAATTCTGTTGAATTGCCTGCAATGCTAAAAGGTAATGCCTGAACTCGGAAATGCGATGCACCAGCATTTGAAATTGTTGCATTCGAGATCTGAATTGCCGATGCTGAGTGATTTGTAAGCAGGAGTTCGAATGTTCGGTCAGCCAGCGTATTTGCCCGTGGATTCTTGCTGAAAGTATAATTTCTGCGATCATAATTCCGGAAATACACGATTTTAGGAAGCACTCCCAAGGGTTTTATTCCGATTCCGTACAATTCAACCTCGGCAACTTCTGCATTTCCGCCTGAATCGTGCTTGATTTCGAGCTTTCCATGCTTTATGCCTTCAGTCGCAGGGTCAAAATCAATATCAATGGTTATTTGAGAGTTAATCGCGATTTCGATGCAGTCGTAAGGTGGATTCAGCACGGCGGATGCAGAATCCTTCACAACAATGTTTTTGTACTGTCCGCTTGCACCGTCAATCAGCGTAATACCGGAAATCGTGAGTTTATCTTTGCCGATGTTTTCCAGAGTTATCGATTCAGTTTTCACCGTTTGCCCGACAACAACAGAATTGTAATTCACAACTGGATACGGGTCAATCTCAAGCCAGCCGGTGTTTACGCCGTTTCCGCTAACCTTGAATTCATCTTCAATATCGGATGCCTTCGAATTATCACTCGTGATTAGCAGTTTATCGCTATAAGACTCAACAGCTGTAGGATTAAACTCAATTACAACAGTAAATATATCATTTGGCTGAAGTTTCACGGTTGTTGGAGCAGCAATCGCACCTTGATAAAGCGTGAAAATACTTGCTGTTTCAAGCTTCAGCAATTTCAAAGTTGCTACGCCTGTACCGACATTTTTTATCTGAATGTTAAAAAACTTCTGAATGCCGACCGCGATATTGCCGAAGTCGATTTTTGTTGGAATTATCTCAAGGTCGGAATTTTTCGATTTTTTTATACCACTGCTTGTGTCGCAGCTAATCGCAGCACATACAACGAATAATATTAATGCTAAAAGGAATCTTTTCGTCTGCATTTCATCCTCACTAAATGTTTACACATATAATATACCGGAAATTGGTAGAGAAATTAAGCAAAATCGTTAATTCGATGTGAAGGAGTAGCGAAATCGGAGAATCAACTGATAATCCAGCGTGCCGAACTCGGTTTCTATCGCACCAACCGGAATTAAAGCGTAGAAATTCAGTTGAACTGCATCCATTATAGACCAATCAACCCGCGGGATTAGAGCTGCTGAGTTGTCCGAAAGGTTCACATATCCTGACAAAGAGTATGCAAACCTGAGTGATGCTTGATATTGCGATGAAAACGTAACATAATGCTGCCCCATCGTAAGCTGTGCACCGAAAATGTATGCAAGCCAGTCATTGAATGTGTAATCATCGGACTTTGCTTTGCCTGATTCGTTGTAATAATATTCAACGAGAAGGAAAATACCGTTTTTGAACGTATAATCCACCTGAGCTAACGCTGCGAGCCAATCTTCCTTTACATCGCTCATGTTGTATGCGATTTCGAAGCCAAGCCCGAGTCCAAGCAGGTTGAAATACACATCGAAGCCGATTTGGTCGAGAGTATGAAGATTTTCATCGAAAGTTTGATAATCGGTGATGAAATTTTCGTTTCGGGAAGCGAATTGAAGCTTGGTGTCAGCAGTAATTTCATTGCCAAAGCGGAAAAAATACTTGAGAAACGCAAGTTTTGTTGAGTACCTGAAGGTTTCGTCGAAAGCGATTAACGTTCCTACCGATGCTGGCGGGTCGTATTCGATGAAATATTCTGCGGAAATTGCTGGGATGCCTGCAGTTTCATAGCTGGGGTCAGAGGGATTTTTCTGCATAAAAACATCAGTCGGATTGAAAAAGTTGCCTGTGCCTGTTTTCAGCATGATTTTGCCGAATCGAAGTTGTAGCCGTCCAGTATTCATGATAACTTCACCGACTTCAAGCCGAAAATCGTCCGCAAAGCTGAAGATGTATGAATCTCGGTCAGAAGATACTATGAGATTTGAGAATTTTTCGGGGATATAATCGAGTGTTTGAATCGATTTCAGCCCGTGAAAAGTCTGTCCAATCATGGCAATGTTGAGGTCTGCAAAAGAATCGTCCGTATCAGATTCTTTCGTTGTTGTAACGATTTCAAGTCGAAGTTTGTTGTAATTCTGCAGATAAAATCGATTATCCATCTCGTTTCCCGAAAGCTGATTCTCAAAATATCCGCGCCATATGAATTTATCAAGTCCAAGCATTTGTTTTATATCCGAAGCTGTGATTTTGTCGGTATTAGGCGCATTCGAATCATCTGAATCGTTGATGTTGTCAGGTTTTTGATCTGTGTTTTCTTCCTTGTCCGTTTTATCTTCGGTCATCTGATTTCCGAATGGATCATTTTTATCAGAATTATCCTCTGCGAATGGATTTTCAGCGGTTTCATCAGGTTTATCTTCATCATCGTCAGCAAATGGATCGTCTGAATCGTCTGTTTCATCGCTAAATTGAAAGCATGAATCGATTGATACATAAGTACTGGAGCCAGCAAAAACGTCAATGCCTATGAAAAGAATCGAAAAAAACACAAAAAGAATCGGGACGAATTTATATTTCATATCAACTCCGATAATTTAAGTACTCAATACTGACTGACCAGTCGGTATATTTCATTATATTCAACATTTTTTCATTTTCAAACTTTTTTCCCATTAAGTAAATGATATTCAACATAAATCTTGGTTTTGTCATTCCCAACTTTATTGGGCGAACGGAGTTCTTTAATTATCCCGAGAATTCGCCACAGAGACACAGAGATCACTGAGAAGTTCTTAAACTGTCATTCACAATTTGATTGAGCGGACGAAGTACTTTAATTATCCAGAAAGCCCGTCAAAGTTGAGAATCATTGCGAGGGAGTGTAACGACCGTCGCAATCTCTTGATTTCCATTGACGATATACAAACACACTTCTGATTTGCAATCATCACAAACTGTTGTTCAATCTTCGCTATCGCTAACATAATTTGCTAAATAAAATTCAAGAGTAATCTAGCTCATTAACCTTGCATAGTCTCTGAGATTACTACGCTTCGCTCGTAATGATAAAGATTCAATATCTATCAGATAAAAAATTATCAAATGTATTCCATGTTTTCTGCTGTGGAAGCCTGGATGATAAAGGACTTCGTTCGCTTCGTCTTCATTCGCTCTGCTTATTTCGCTCAGAATGACAGAGAAAACACTAAATTTTATCACAAACATCTTTTCGTTATTTTATAAATCGGGCAAGTTCAATGGGTTTGTAAACTGCAAATGCTCGTGAAAGGGTGTCTGTACGTTTGACGAACGGGTAATACGAATGCCATTGCGATTCGACATTTTCGAGGATTTCCGCGCTTCTGGGCATCAATTTTTTCGTGCCGTCGGTGAATTCCACGTTGAGAATCTCAAAATCCCGACTGTCCTGCGAAAACGACGAATTATCACCCAGAACAATGTAGCAATCTTTGGGAATCGCAAGCTTTTCACCAGATTTTAACACCCCCTTCGGATAGTAAAACGTTGGTGTGAAAAGCCCTATCGAATAAATATCAGCGGAATCCATCTTAAAACTCGCGCCAAGGCGGAAATTTTCGAGTTTATAGAAAACGGACAACGGTTCGAATATTGGTTTGTAGAGCTGATTATTGATAATAGCAGCAGGAATTCCGTCGATAATCTGAAACTGTATCAGGTTTCTATTCTTAATTTCATGTAGTTTGAAAGTTTTCTCGAACTCACCAAGTGATTTCTGCTTTTGCTTGTCTTTCATCCAAGATGCAATTTTCATTTCGGATGTTTTGAAATCTATCTCGAAGGTGTACACTGCTGCTTCTTCTATGCTCTCAGAAATACAAGTAATACGTAGTTTCTGTGGATTATGTAAACTCGCATCAAGCTGGAGTACAATATCATCAGTCAGCGTCTTAATATTATTGACATCTGTGTATGGCATTGAATCAAGTAGCAATGAAAAAGTATGTTTTTCCCGATTATTCAACGGTAACATTCTGAAATAATTGGGAGAAATTTGACTTATGCACTCCGGCAACCACCAATTCTTGAATTCTTCTATTATTTCATCATTATTAAGTGGTTGAGTCTGTGGATTGCGCTGATTTCCCATGTTTTCACCCAAAACACTCGACCAATCTTCTTTGTGCTGCTCCGTTGAATTATTGCTGAATTGCATGCGAACATTTTTGTGTCTGCTTGGGTCGTCAGCGAATCTTTTCTCGAAATTGATGAAGCTGATGGGTGTTTTTCGCATTTGTGAAAGCAGGACATTTTGTGGGCGAACCAGCGTTTTGCCATTAATCCAGACGTTTCCACCTGCGATTTCGATTTCTTCACCCGGCATGCTAACAATGCGTTTGAGCATTTTATAATCGTAACCCGGATGCTTCATGATTGCAATGTCCCAGCGCGTTGGTTCCTGTGTTATGTACGCTAATTTATCGGATAGTACGACTTCGGATGGGTGAACGGTCGGCGACATCGAGCTTGTTGGAATAATGTGTATATCGATGAAAAATGTGCAACCGACGAAAAATAGAATCAGCGTGAGAACCAGCATCAATGCGAGTTTACCGAGTAGCACCAGCATGAATATCTGTCGATTATCACCTGTTTTATAGAGTTTTGTGTTCTTATAAAACCATCCGAGAACGCAGAATACAGTGAATAAAACCAGACAATAAGCGATAAATTCGGGCTTTGCTTCAAAAAAACGAAGAATAAAAAGAAACAGCATGAATAATATGCTAAAACCGAGAAACCATCGATTCCCACTAAATTTCCCTTGTTTCGAGAGTGCAGTTTTCATCGGTCGAAATGGCAAGAAACGCGAAATAATGATGAACATATATTTCAGCAGAATGACGGTTAGGCATATGCCTACGCTTGAAAGCATTGAAATTTTAAAGGATATGAGTATTAACAGAAATGCAGCGAAAACTAGCAAATCTTCAATGATTATTCTGATGTAATTCGGCAATTTTGCATAAATCCTAGAAAACAAACCGTTTTTGCTATTCATTCGAGGAATCTCCATTTTTCATTAAATCTTTCGTCTGCTGAAGACTTGTTAGAGGTGATTTCAATATCAGATTACTTTCAACGGCATCGAAATTGCAGCTAATGTACTGGCATTCAAGGCATCTGATACATTCCGGCGAGTTGCATGACTCGTTAATCGCGTGGTCAACAGGGCATTCTTTCTCACATTTATTGCAACCGGTACATTTTATCGGGTTGACCTTCATTTTGAAAAAGCTGATAAAATTAAACAAACCGAAAATCGCACCAATCGGACACATCATCTTGCAAAAAGGACGTTTACTGATGATAAACAAGAAAATAAACCCGATGAGAATCCAGAATTTAATGCCTGCTAAAAGGTTAATGAAAAGTTCGTATAAACTCAATTTCCCTTCCGCAACAAGCTGAATTTGTACAGGAATCGTCGCTTCCATCGCTGCGGTCGGGCATATATTGCAAAAATATGCTTCCGAAGGTGTGCCGGTGCCAGCAGAAGTTCCCCAAATTATCGGAATCAGGACAACAGTTATAATGAGGAATCCATATTTGAAATATCCGGTGAATTTCGGC
>CAYZQB010000058.1:0-16561 GCA_964480395.1 uncultured Planctomycetia bacterium | reverse complement strand
GATGCAGTCGGTCATCGCCGGGTCTTGCGGCGGGCCCTGGTAGCCGCCCCAGTAGATGGTCTTCTTCCCGTTCTTCTTGATGAACTCGTTCAGCCGCAGCACGTGCTGTTTCAGCAGGTCGTGGATGCCGCCCTTGTTGATTTCCCGCATGTTGTGTTCTTTCAGATATTTCGCCACATGGGGGGCGGCCTTGAACCGGCCCAGCTCGATCTCGTCGCCCCCGATGTGGAAGTACGGCGAGCTCTTGAAGACCTCGCACATGTCATCGATGATCTCTTTCAGGTTCGGGTAAATGCTGTCGTTGGCGATATCCATCATCCGCAGGTTGCAGTCGCCCAGGGCCAGGCCCAGCGCGGCCTGGTAGCAGCCGCAGTGCCCGGGCGTCTCGAGTTCGGGAACCAGCGTCACGCCGCGGGCGTCCGCAAACGCCACCAGCTTTATCAGTTCCTTGCGATCCCAGACTCTAGGGGTGTCGCCGTTGTTGATGGCTCCGTTATACTTGCTCGCCTCGGGCCACTTGAGCAGCGGGAACATCATGGCGCTTTCATCGCAAAGGTGCAGGTGCAGATAGCGCACCTTCCAGAAGCGCATGCTGATGACCATGCTCTTGAGGGCGTGGAGCGGCACGTCCTGCCGGGCGCAATCGAGCATGAAGCCGGTGTAGTCGGCGAACGGCCAGTCCTTGACCGTCATCTTCGGCAGTGCCCACTTCCCGCCGTTCTCCTGAAGGGCTTGCAGGACCGTCGCCGTTCCTTCGCACACCGCGCGGTAGTCCCATCCTTCCACGACGCACGTATCCGTCACGTTAATCGTGTGTGCATAGTCGCGGACTTTCTTAACTTCCCGGTTCTGCACCGTCAGGATTTCGTTATCGGCGCGGAGCTTCGGGTTGATCTTCAGCACGATGTCCCCGGCTTTCGGCTCTCCCGCGGCCGGATCGAGCTTGATCGTCGTCAGCGCGAGAATCTCGCGCGAGAAGATCTCGGCCAGCGGCTTCAGCTTCGGGTCCGTCGCCACGATGCGGCCCTTCGCCGTCAGCGGCATCGCCCCGCCGGTGAGCTTGACGGACTTCGGCGTCGGCAACAGGTTCAGGGGGTTGTCGGCTTTCGCGGCAGTGCCCAGGGAAAGCACCAGAGCCGCGGCGAGTGAGACAGCGACAAATCGTCGGATCACGGATGCGGTCATCGATATGCTCCTTTCATTCTGACGTTGCGACTTTCACGGCGGAAAACAATACCTTCTATCAGGACCCGGCGAACGTCATGACCCAGGCGAGCAGATCGTTGATGCCGGCCGTCGCCACGCAGCAAACCGAGTCGGCCGCGCCATAGTAGACGAACAGTTCGTCGCCGATCACAACGTTCCCGCAGGGGAACACGACTCTGTCGACCGCCCCCTTCAGCTCGAACGGTTCCTCGGGCTGCATGATGAACTCCGGCGGCCGGGCGATGATCCTGGCGGGGTCATCGAGGTCGAGGAGCATCACGCCGGCCCGGTAGGCGTTGCCGTTGCCGTCGAGGTTGGCGACCGCGTGGTAGATGGTGAGCCAGCCCTCATCGGTCTTGATCGGCGGGGGGCCGGCGCCCATCCAGCCGCCTTCCCATTCCGCCTCGGGACGAGCGAGGAGCTTCTCGCCGGCCCACGTCTGCATGTCGCCGGAATACACCAGCCAGATCGCGGCCGAGCAATACTGCGGGAACCGCTTCTCCGAGCGGTCGATCGCGCGGTGCATCATGACGTACTTCCCGTTGATCTTCTCGGGGAACAGCACGACGTCGCGGTTGTCCACCTCGTCGCTCGTGCACGGCCCCAGGCGCTCCCAGTTCCGCAGGTCCTTGGACGAGGCGATCCCCGACCGCGTCCAGTTCTCCGTCCAGGTCGGCGTCTGCGCGGGCAGGTTCTTGCGCGGGCGGCCGTTCCAGTGGGCCATCGGGGGATGCGCCCGGGCGGCGTACGTCATGAAGTACGTGTCGCCGATCTTGACGACGCGCGCGTCCTCGATGCAGCCGGCGTCCCATCCGTCTTCGGACGGCGCCAGCACGGGCTCGTCTGAGACGCGCTCGAAGTGGAAGCCGTCGGTGCTTTCAGCCAGGCCGATGTATATGCGAAGGTCCTCGCTCTCGCCGCTGGCGCGGTAGAACAGCGACACCTTGCCGTTCTCATAGTACGCGCCGGGATTCAGTACGCTCTCCCGCTCCCAGTAGACGTCCTTCTTCGGAGTGAGGATCGGATTCCCGCTCCACTTCTTCAGACGCATCAAACCGTTTCCTCTGAGTGCCCTTTCCCGGCCTTCTCCGGCGCACCGTCACGCCTGGACGCACGCCGCTTCCGCAATCGGGCTATTTCCCGGCCTCGTACACCCACAATTCGACGATGTGCACCGCCGGGTTGTCGCTGTTCTTGAGCATGTCGACCTTCACGTAGCGGGCGGGCGTGGCCTTGAACTTATGCTGCCTGCCGTCCCAGGTCTCCGGTTCCGTGTTCTTGCTGGCGTCGACGACCTGCGTCCACTTCTTGCCGTCGGCGGAGACGGCGATGGTGTACTGGTAGTACCGGGCTCCGTCCCAGTAGGGGAAGATGTGGACGCGGTCGAGCGTGTGCACCTTCTCGAGATCGACCTGCCACCACTGCGGGGCCGGAATGGCGCCCCAGTACTTGTCGAGCTGCACCCAGCCGTCCGCCGCGTTGTCGGGCTGCCCCGAGGAGGAGGTGACCGGCTTGCCGGTGGTCAGGTTCTTCTCGTAAACGTAGACGTACTTCGCCAGCGAGGCGTGGCCCATCATCTCGCCCGCCTTGTCGAACAGCGCCGCGCGGACCCGCACGGTCTTGGTGACCTTGAACGGCTTTTCGTAGCGGGCAGACTTCGCCGCCGGTTCCGTGCCGTCGAGCGTGTAGCGAATGCGGCCGTTCGGGTTGTCCGAGGAGAGAGTTATCGTGAGGGGCCCGGCGTACTCTTTCCGGGTCCTGAGCCATCCGTGTTCCTTCACGATCTTCCCAGCGGCCTGGATCTTCACCGGCTGCAGCAGCTTGGCCGCTCGCTCTGCCAGGAGTTTCTTCCGGTTCCCGAACTCGGGCTCGGTGATCTTGTTATCGGGCCCCCAGGTGCGCTCCTGGCGGCCGCCGCCGCCGCCGTGGTTCAGGCACTGCGCGCTCATCTCCCACATCGGCGCGTTGGCGCCCAGCACCCGGTTCTTGTTCTTGTCGAGGATGCTGCCGTTGCACTCGTAGATGTTCCACTCGTTGAACGGCACGCTCATCGTCCAGGGCGTGGTTATCGTGGCGAACCCCTTGGCGAACGCCTCGGCGGCGCCGCCGTGCGCGTACCAGGTCATGACGATGACATCGTCCTTCATGTCGTCGGCGAGCGGCGGGCCGGACCAGATGATCGCCTTCTTGCCGTACTTCCCGACGATCTTGCTCATCTTTCGGACATGCCGCTGGATGAGGCCCCCATAGCCGTTGATCTTGTGCTTCTTGAGGAACGGGCCGGTCCATGGCTGTGCCATCAGCGTGGCGGGGTTGACTTCGTCGCAGCCGATGTGGAAGTACGGCGAGCTCTTGAAGACGCCGCATATCTCGCCGACGATCTCGTCCAGCACGGGATAAATCTTGTCGTCGGCGATGTTCATCATGCCGAGGCGTGCGCCGCCGCCCATCTCTTTCGGCCTGTCCAGTTCGTCCGGCAGCGAGAGCCGAATGGCATCGCTGTGGCCCGGGGTCTCGAGCTCGGGCACGAGCGTGACCCCGCGCGCGTCGGCATAGGCCACGAGTTCCTTCAGTTGCTCGAGGCCGTACACCTTGGGCGCGTCGCCTTCGCAGTGGCCGCGGTTGTAGCGGCCCATGTTCGGGTGATTCTTCAGCGGGAACGTGTACCCGTGGTCGTCGCAAAGGTGCAGGTGCAGGTAGCGGATCTTGTAATACCGGCACGAATCGACCACTTTCTTGATGACGTAGAGCGGGATTTCCTGCCGTCCGCAATCGACCATTGTTGCGGTGTAGTCGGCGTGCGGCCAGTCCTTGATCGTCATCTTCGGCAGCGACAGCTTCCCGTTCTTTTCCTGAAGAGCCTGGAGGATCGTCGCCGTCCCTTCGCACACCGCACGGTAGTCCCAACCTTCCACGACCGCCTTGTCGGACACGACGATGGTGTGTGCATAGTCGCGCGTGCGGACGACCTTCTGCTTCTGCACGCTCAGGATGTCCTCGCCCGCCCACAGCTCCGAGTTGATCTTCAGGACGATGTCGCCCGGCTTCCCCTTGCCCTCGGCCGGCTCGAGCTTGAGGCCGGTCGTGACCCAGATTTCTCGCGCGAGGATTCCGGCGAGCGGCTCGAGCTTCGCGTCGGCCGCCACGATCCGGCTCGCGGCCGTCAGTGGCATCTCGCCCCCGGCGACCTTGATGGACTTCGGCGTCGGCAGCAGTGCGGGACGGGCCACGCCGGCGGCCCATGCACGTGTATTCAGACAACAGACAATCAGCACAACGCTTGACACAACGGCCGGCAGTCTCATTTTCTCTCCTCGTGTACCTGTAATTCGACGATATGTCCGGCTGGCCGGACGGACGTACTACATCGGCTTGGCAGCCGCCTCGTACACCCGCAATTCGACGACATGCACGGCCGGGTTGTCGCTGTTCTTGAGCATGTTGATTTTCACGTAACGTGCTCGGACCGGCTTGAACTTGTGCACGTAGCCCTTTTCGGTCCCAGCCACGTTGTTCTTCGAAGCGTCTACGACCTGCGTCCACTTCTTCCCATCGGCCGAGACCTCGACCGTGTACTGGTAGTACCTATTGTAGTCCCAGTATGGAATGACGTTGATGCGGTCTATCTTGTATGGCTTCTCGAGGTCGACCCTGAGCCACTGCGGAGCCGGGATCGTGCCCCAGAACTGCCCGATGTCCGCGTACCCGTCCACGGCGAACTCCGGCTTCTCCTTGGGGTTCTTCCCGCCGGACGTCTCGACGGGCTTGCCGGTGCTCAAGCTCTTCTCGTAGCCGACGTGCTCATACCGCTCGCTGAAGGTGATGCCGCCGATCCGCTCGCCGGCCTTGTCGATCATCGCCGTCCGGAGGCGGAGGCGGCCCTCATGTTTGAACGGCTTTTCATACAGGGGAGACTTCGCCGCCGGCTCGGTCTTGTCGAGCGTGTAGTGGATGCGGCAGCCGGGCGGAATGTCCGCCGTCAGCGTGATCGTGGCCGCTCCCACGTATTTGTTCGTCATGACGCCGCCGGCCGGGCTGATGTCGCCATCGACCTTGATCGTGACCGGGCGGACGAGACGGCCCATGCGGGCGCGGGCCGCTCTCTCGCGGGCGCGGAACTCCTTGACGTCCATCTTGGTGTCCGGGCCCCAGGTGCGTTCCTGGCGTTCGGACATGCCGTCGATCCACGCGCGGGTGAGTTCTTCGGCGCTCATCTCCCACATCGGCCGGCTGTGCCCCAACACTCGGTCCTCCTTGGTCAGCACCTCGCCGTTCGAGTGGTACATGCTCCACTCTTCGAACGGGACCTTAATCTCCCAGGGCACGGTGATCGTGGTGAAGCCGGCTTTCTGGGCCTCTTTGGCCCCGCGGAACCAGGAGTAGACGATGCAATCGTTGAGCGCGGCAATCTGCGGCGGGCCCTGCCAGCCGCCCCAGAAGATCGTCTTCTTGCCGTTTCTCTTGACGATCTCGTTCAGCTTCAGGACGAACCTCGCCAGCAGGTCGTCCTGACCGCCCTTTCCAAGTGGGCGCATGTTGTGGTCCTTCAGGTACTCTCGCACGTGCGGCTTGTTAATGAACCATCCCCACTGGATTTCGTCGCCGCCGATGTGGAAGTAGGGCGAGCTCTTGAAGACCTCGCACATCTCGGTGATGATCTTGTCCAGCACGGGATAGATGCTGTCGTTGGCGATGTCCATCATCCTTGCGCCGGGGTCGCCCAGCTTGCCGATCGCGGCCTGGTATGAGCCGCAGTGCCCCGGCGTCTCGAGCTCCGGGACCAGCGTCACCCCGCGGGCGTCGGCATAGGCCGCCAGCTTGATAAGTTCTTGCCGGTCCCATACCTTCGGCGTGTCGCCGCCGTGGATGGCGCCGTTGAACTTTCCCGCATCCGGATAGCATTTCAGCGGGAAGACCAGCGCGCTGTCGTCGGCCACGTGCAGGTGCAGATAGCGCACCTTCCAGAAGCGGGCGGCGTCGACGGCGTCCTTGAGGGCCATGATCGGAATCTCCTGGCGGGCGCAATCGATCATGATGCCCGTGTAATCCGCGTGCGGCCAGTCCTTGACCGTCATCTTCGGCAGGGAGGCCCCGCCGTCCTTGATGATCAGGGCCTGGAGTAGTGTCGCGGTGCCTTCGCATACGGCCCGATAGTCCCACCCCTCGACGACTGCTCTATCGGACACCTCGATCGTGTGAGCGTAGTTGCGGGTTCCGACCACCTTGCGCTTCTGCACGGTAAGAATGTCTTCGTTCGCCCAGAGCTTCGGGTCGATCGTCAGGACGATGTCGCCCGCTTTGGGTTCGCCGCCGGCCGGCGCAAGGCGAAGCCTGGTCAGGGCGAGGATCTCGCGCGAGAAGATTTCGGCCAACGGTTTCAGCGCGGGGTCCGCCGCCACGATGCGGCTCGCGGCCGTCAGGGGCATCGCGCCCCCGGTCAGCTTGACGGCCTTCGGCGTCGGGAGCAGGTTCAGCTCGCCCGCGCCGGCCGTGTTCGCGCAGGGGGCCAGACAAGAGAAGCCCAGCGCCAGAATCAGTGCGAACGCCATCGGCCCCTTTCGAGAACAAGGGGCAGCATGTGTTCCGGCGATCAATCGCGTATTCATGGAATCCTCCTTGGCCAAGGCCCGAATGCCGTGTTCCCGGCCACGCACACCAACGCATCACTCGGCCTTGATGCGCAGGCCTTCCAGCCTGCCACCGTTGGCGGCCCGGATGCGCCCCTTGGCGGCCCAGTGGCCGCCGAAATTCACGACTTTGAGCAGGAGGTCGTTCCAACCTTCCTTCATATCGACGCCGATCTGGTCTTCCTCAGCGACTCCCCTGCCGCGGTTGACCCCGTGGACGAACTTGCCGTTGACGAACACCTTGATGCCGTCATCGGAGCCGACGTAGACAAGGCCGCGCTGGGCCTTGGGCGACCAGAACTTGCAGCGCATGTAGGCGACGCGGTTGTCGCCGCCGTAACCGGGAATGTACGACAGCGCGATCATCCACGGGAGACCGGCGGGCTCGCCGCGTATCCACTTGGCGTCGCCGCCCTTTTCCGGCGGGAACTCGACGTCGAACAACTGGGCGCCCGATTTCCCGGCTTCCGTGTAGGGGCCGGCGATCAGCCAGTCCCCGGCCGGGACGTAGCCAATGATATCTTTCAAGATGTACTCGTGTCTTGATGCGCATCCGACCTGCCGGCCGTCCAGGAAAAGCGCGGCGTTCAAGACGAAGTTATTCTTGAACGTAATGGGCTTGGTGTAAACGGGGGACTGGGGCGTCGGGTCCGTGAAGTTCGTCGTGTAGTGAATCTTGCCCTCGCTTGGAAGGGCGGAGAGCGTGACCGTGACGTCGCCTGCGGAGCCGAAGATATCGCGGCCCGCAAGCATGTGATCCTGGCCGAGAGCAACCCCCATCTTGCCCGCGAGCTCCACCTTGACGGGGGTCGCCAGCCGGGTCGCCCGTGTGCGGGCGGCCGCCTGACGCGCGTTGAACTCCTTCATTTCGATCGGCGTGTCCGGGCCCCACGTGCGTTCCTGGCGCGCGCTCAGGTTTTGCATCCATCCGTTGACGATGCAGAGGCGGCTCATCTGCCACATGGGCCGGCCGGCGCCAAGCACGCGGTCGGTTCTGGCGAGGGTGGAGCCGTTGCAGTGGTAGATGTTCCATTTCTCGAACGGCACGCCAAGCGACCAGGGAACGGTGATCGTGGTGAAGCCCTGCTGCTGGTACTGGTGGGCGACGGCGTGGGGGTACCAGATAAAGGGGATGATGTGATCCTTCAGGCGCCGGTCGTTCGGGAAGTTCTCCCACGCGAGCGTGAGCTTGCCGCGCTCCTTGAGCATCTTGCTCATGCGGAGCATGTGGACGACGTAGATTTCCCACGCGTTGCGGATGGGGTGCGGGTCCATTGGCACCGCGTGACGCCGCTTGTACACCAGGGCCATTGGCCCGGCGCCCACGCCGTTCCAGTTGGCTTCGTCGCAGCCGATGGAGAAGTACGGGGTGGTCTTGAATATGCTGCATACCTCATCGACGACGGTCTCGAGGCCCTTGTAGAGCTCTTCGCTGGCCATGTCCATGCAGCCGGGGCCGTGGAAGACGTCGCGGTAGCATCGGCCCATCGCGCTGTGATGGCCGGGGGTTTCCAGTTCGGGCACGACGCTCACGCCGCGCGCGGCCGCGAATGCCTCGAGGTCTTCCATCTCTTCCCACGTCCACCGCTTCACCCCAAAGCCGCCCATGCAATCCTGGTTCTGCGTACCGAGCTTCGGGAAGGCCTTGGACGGCATCCCGTAACCCTGGTCGTCGCTGAAGTGCAGCCGCAGGTAGCGGACCTTGAACATCCGGCACGATACGGCCAATGCCTTGAGGGCGTCGGCCGGAATCCACTGGCGGCCGGCGTCGACCATGGTGCCGGTGTAGCCGGCGTGCGGCCAGTCCTTGACCTCCATCTGCCGTATGTAGTATTTGCCCTTCTTCCCGGCGATGCTCTGAATGAGCGTCGCCGTGCCTTCGCAGGCGGCCCGGAAGTCCCAGCCTGCCACAACCGCCCGGTCGGTCACGGAGATCGTGTGCGCCATGTCCCGAGTGCGGACGAGCTTCACGTTCTGCGCGGCAAGGAGCTCCTTGTCGGCCTGGATCTTGGGGTTGATCTTCAGGATGATATCGCCTTTGCCGCCTTCGCCCTTGACGATCTTGAGCTTCATGCCGGTGAGCAGCCAGATTTCTTCTGCCACGACCGGGGCGTGCTTGTCGAGACGGGGGTCCGTCACCACGATGCGGCTCGTGGGCGTGAGCTGCATGTTCCCCTTGCCGTACGTGATCGATTTCGGGGTCGGGGTGATGGCAGCCTTCAACTCCTCGGCCGCGCCGGCCGTGAGACAGGCCAGGCAAACCGCCACGCAGGTTGCCGCTGATACTGCTTTCAACCAGGTTCTCATTGTTTCCTCCTTAATTCGTCGATTGCGAATGATCTCGTTTACTCGGCCTTGACGCGCATTTTCTCCAGCCGGCCGCCGCCGGCGTTCTTGACCTTGACCCACGCCTCCCAGCCGCCGCCGCCATTCGTGACCTTCAGCAGGAGCCGGTTCCAGCCCTTCTTCAGCGACACGTTGACCCTGTCCGCATTGGACGCCGGCCGGGCGACATTGGCCTCATGAACGACTTTCCCGTTCAGGAACACCTTGACGCCGTCATCGCTCGCCACATGCAGCTCGGCCTTCTGGGCCTTTGGCGAGAATATCTGCGTCTTCATGTAAGCGACACGTTCGTTCCCTCCGTAGCCGGGCACGTTGGCCAGAATGACCCTGTCGCCCGTAAAGGGCTTCCAGTCGCCCTTGCCGCTCTTCTCCGGGGCGAACACCACATCGAACAGGTCGGACCCTTTCTTGCCGGCCACCATGTATGGCCCGGCGAGCATCCACTTGCTGACAGCTCCCTCGCTGTCGATCAGTTCATAAACGACTCTCGTGACGTGCCCCAACTGCTTGCCGTCGCGGAACAAGGCGGCGTTCACGGAGGTGGTGTCCTCGATCTCGAACGCGCCGGCGTACACGGCCGACTTGGCCGTCGGCTCCGAGCCGTCGGTCGTGTAGCGGATCTTGCCGCCGTGCGACGCGTCCGCCGACAGGCTGACCTTTACCGGTTCACGGAACCGTATCAAGCCGAGAACAGGCCACGCTCCTCTGAGCTTGACGCCAATCTCGGCCTTCACCGGGAGGACGAGCCGGGCCAGCATCGCCCGCGCCCTTCCCGTGCGCTTCTTGAATTCATCGGGGGCAATTTTGTTCTCGACGCCCCACGTCCGCTCCTGGCGGTCGGGCAGGCTGTAGATGTACCCTTCCATGGTGGACGCATGCATGCTGCCGCCGAGGAAGTCGCTCACGAGCGCGCTGGCGCTCATCATCCACATCGTCTGCGCACTGCCAAGAACCTTGTGCTTCGCGGGATCCAGGCGGCATCCGTTGCAAATGTACATGTTCCACTTTTCGATCGGGGCGCCGAGGTCCCAGGGCACGGTGACCGTTGTGAAGCCCTGCTCCTGCAGCCCTGCCGAGGTCGGCCAGGGGATCCAGCACATAAGGATGATCTCGTCTTTCGCCGGGGCGGGCAGCTTCCAGGGCACGCCTTCTGCGCCTGTCGCGGTCTGTTCCCAGGCCAGCGTCATCTTCCCGTGCTTGCGGACAATCCCGTTCATGCGCATGGCGTGCTGCACCATGACATCGCCAAGGCCCTTCATGCCTTTCTGTTTGATGTAGTCCTTCGTCTGCTGCAGTTCGGCGAGCTCGAACAGATAGACCTGGTCGCCGCCGATGTGGAAATACGGCGAGCTCTTGAACACGCCGCACATCTCGCCGACGAGCGTGTCGAGCGCCTTGTACATGTCGTCGTTGGCGATGTTCAGGATCTTCGGGCCGCCGAAGACATCCGGCATGCTGCGGTTCATCGCTCCGCTCTGGCCCGGGGTATTGAGCTCGGGGACCAGCGTGACGCCGCGTGCGTCGCCGTAGGCCACCAGGCCGCGAAGCTCGGCGATGTCATAGACCTCGGCGGCGACGCCGTCGTGAGCCCCGACGTTCTTCGACCCGAGCTTGGGGAATGCCTTGGACGGGAACACGATCCCCTCGTCGTCGCTCAGGTGCAGTTGCAGGTAGCGGATCTTCCAGAGCCGGCAGGCGTCGACCACCGCCTTCAGCGCGTCGATGGGGATGCGCTGACGCGCCACGTCGACCATCACGCCGGTGTAATCGGCGGACGGCCAGTCCTTCACGGTCATCCGTGGCAGCGAGTATTTCCCGTCCTTCCCGGTGATCGCCTGCAGGATGGTGGCGGTGCCTTCGCATACGGCACGGTAATCCCAGCCCTCCACCACGGCCTTGCCGCCGACCTCGATCGTGTGGGCGAAATTCCGCGTGCGGACGATCTTCTGCTTCTGCACGGCGAGGATGTCATCGTTCGCCCACAGTTTCGAGTTGATCTTCAGCACGATGTCGCCCGCGCGGCCGCCGCCCCTCGCCGTCTCGAGCTTCAGGCCGGTGATCAGCCGGATCTCGTCCGCGAGAATGGCCGCAAGCGGCCTCAGCTCCGGGTCCGCCGCGACGACGCGGCTCTTCGCCGTCAGCGGCATCTCGCCGCCTTCGACCTTCAGCACCTTCGGCGTCGGCAGCAGGTTCAGCGGATTTCCCGCGTTCGCGGGAAGGCACACGAACGACATGACCAACACGGGCAGCAACAATACCCCTACTGATTTTCGATTCATCGAACAGCTCCTTCTTTTCCTGTCTATCCTACGAAAACTCGGGCCACAGCCGCATTCCTCTTTCTACGTCAATTCTATCCGGTCCTCATGCTGGCAGCAACCTTATAACCTGGGTCTCCTTCGTTCCTGCCCGCAGTCACAGGTTTGCATCCGTTGCGGAGGCATGACGCGAAGCAGCGGCCTACTCGGCCTTGATCTTCAGCCCCTCGAACTTGTTTCCGTCGGCGGCGACGACGCGCACCATGGCGCCCCAGCCCCCATTGTCCTGCGTGATCTTGAGCATGAGCTGGTTCCACCCCTGCTTCAGCGACACCTTCACCACGTCGTGCCCTTCATTGTAGGGCCTGACGGCGTTGTTGGCGTGGACCTCCTTTCCGTTGAGCCACGCCTTCACGCCATCGTCGCTGGCGGCCAGGAGCATGGCGTTCTGAGCCTTGGGCGACCAAATCTGCGCGCGGAGGTATGCACAGCGGTTGTCGCCGTGAATGTTTCCGAACGTGATGAGCCCTGGGCTCGTGCCGCCGCCCTTCCAGGGCTTCCATTCCACCTTGCCGTTCGTTTCAGGCTCGAACGGGATGTCGAAGAGCTTCGTGCCCGGCAGATTGTCTTTCGTGTAAGGCCCGGCCACCTGGTACTCCGTGATCCACCCGGCAATGTCGCGCCACTCATACTTCACCCGGTTGCACGAGCCCAGCATGCGGCCATCGTGGAACAGGGCCGCGTTCAAACGGAAGGTCTGCTCCATCTTCAGCGGTTTGGTGTAGACGGGCGATTGCGGCGTCGGTTCCGTGCCATCCAGCGTGTAGTGAATCTTGCCGCCGGTGGGGACCGGGGCCGCGAGCTTGACGGTCAGCGCGCCGGAGTAAGCGATCCAGCCCTTCAGGCCGTCGGACACGCCCAGGATTTTTCCGCCCTCGGTCACCACCCTGACCGGCGCGGCCACTTTGAACATGCGCTCGGTGGACCTCGCCATGCGCTCCCGGTACTTGCCTTCATCGCCCCAATCGTTGTCCGGCCCCCACGTGCGCTCCTGGCGCTCACACAACACCGGCACGTAACCCTGCAGCATGGAGAATTCGCTCATCTGCCACATCGGCCGCTGGGCGCCGAGCACGTTGGTCGTGCGCTTGTAGATGTGGTCGTTGGCATAGTACATGTTCCACGTGGGGATCGGCCCTGTGAACCACGGGACGGTGATCACGTTCCAGCCATCTCGCTCCATCTCGGCGGCGAATTTCCGATGGTACCAGGTCATGATGATGATGTCGTCCTTGACGCGCTTGTCGCTGGCGAGGCCCTCCCATGCAATCGCGATCTTTCCGTACTTCTGGCAGAGCTTCTTCATGCGGATCACGTGCATGATGTAGACCTGCCATGCGTCGTTCAGGGGGTGGGGGTCGCCGGGAAGCGTGTGCTTCTTCATGTACTCCTTTTCCTTCGGAGTCTTGCCGATGCCGTAGATGTTGGCTTCGTCGCACCCGATGTGGAAGAAGGGGGACGTTTTGAAGATGGAGCACATCTCGCCCATGAGCTTGTCCAGCGCTTCGTACAGCTTCTCGCTGGCCATGGGCATGCAGCCCGGGCCGTTGAAGAGGTCGGGGCGCGACCGGGCCATGGCCCCGTAGTGACCTGGGGTTTCCAACTCGGGCACGAGGGTCACGCCACGCGCCACGGCATAGGCCTCGAGGTCTCGCATTTCTTCCTGCGTGTAGCACCGGGCGATAATGCCCTGGGAGATCCGCATGTTCCTGTTGCCGAGCTTGGGGAAGATTTTTGAGCCGAAGGTGTAGGCATGGTTGTCGCTGAAATGGAGCTGTACGTACCGGATCTTCCAGAACCGGCAGGCCTCGATGGTGAACTTGATGCAGCCGGGCGGAATCCACTGGCGGGCGCAGTCGATCATCGTCCCGGTGTAGCCGGCATGCGGCCAGTCCTTGATCTGCATCTTCGGCAGGAACCACTTGCCGTTTTTCCAGGTCACAGCCTGGAGGAGGGTGGCGGTGCCTTCGCAGACCGCCCGATAGTCCCACCCCTCCACGACCGCCGTGCCGCCGGCCGCGATCATGTGCGCGAGATCGCGCGTGCGTACCACCTGCTGCTTGCCGTCCTTCTTCTGGACGGCGACGATGTCGGCATCCGCCCGGAGCTTGGGATTTATCTTCAGCACGATGTCGCCCGGCTTCGCTTTGCCCGTCGCCGGCGCAAGCTTCAGGTCGGTGATCATCCAGATCTCGTCGGAGAGGATGGCCGCCAGCGGTTTCAGCTTCGGGTCGGTGGCGACGATTCGGCTCTTGGCCGTGAGCGGCATTTCCCCGCCGGTCACTTTGATGGACTTCGGCGTCGGGAGCAGATCGGCCGGCCCCCCGGCTCTGACGTCAACGGCCGCACAGCAGACGGCCAGCGTGATGCCAGCCGCCACCAGACGTAATTTTCTGCTCTTCACGTCAGCCCGTCTTTCTTGTGTCCCCTTCGGCCACAATTATTACTTTCCCGGTTCCCACGCCCTCACCTCCACCAGGTGCACGGCGGGGTTATCGCTGTTTTTCAGCACGTTGACCCTGATGTACCGGGCCTTCGCCGGCTTGAACTTGTGCATGTAGCCCTTCTCCGTTCCCACTTTGGTGTTCTTGCTCGCGTCCACAACCTGGGCCCAGTTCTTGCCGTCGGTGGAGACTTCGACCGTGTACTGATAATACCGGTTGCCGTCGAAGAACGGGACGACCTGAACGCGGCCGAGCGTGTGAACCTTCTTGAGATCCACCTTCCACCACTGCGGGGCGGGAATCGTGCCCCAGTACTTGCTGATGTCCACCCAACCGTCGGCGGCGTACTCGGCCTTCTCGGGATTCTGCGCGCTGCCACCCGACGAAGAGGCAGTCACCGGCTTACCTGTCGTCAAACTCGGCTCGAAATGCACGTACCTCATATGATTCCCGACGGTGATGTTGCCGATTCTCTTTCCGCCCTTCTGGAAAAGCGCCGCGCGGATGCTCAGGCTCTCGGCCGCCTTGAATGGCTTCTCATAGAGAGAGGACTTCAGGGCCGGCTCCGTTCCGTTCAGCGTGTAGCGGATCTGGGCCTCGGGAACTGTCGTTGACATCGTGACCGTGATCGGATCGTTAAAGACCCCATCCTTGATTTTTCCTTCGAAGCCGAGGGTCACCGGACGGACGATCATGTCGGCCCGTGCATTCTGTTTGGCCATGCGATTCTTGTGATAGTCCTTTTCGATCACGCTGTCCGGTCCCCAGGTCCGCTCATGCCGTTCGGGGGCGCCGCGCAGGTAGCTGTTGGCCAGGGCGACATGGTCCATCTCCCACATCGGCCGGCAGTGGCCCAGCACCTTGTCCTTGCGGGCAAGCACATCGTCGTTGCAGGTGAACATGCTGAACTCGGGGAAGGGCGGCATATTCCAGGGCACGGTGATCGTCGTGAATCCGCGGTCCTGCGCCAGCCTGGCCCGGCCGGCCCTTGGGAACCAGGAGTAGACAATGATATCGTTGGCGAGCGAGGGGTCGAGCGGACAGCCGACGGGCACACCGTCCCACATAATCGTCTTCTTCCCGTGCTTCTTCACGATCCGGGCCATGTTCTGCCCATAAGGGAGCCAGATGTCACAATCATTCGTGATCTTCTTGTCCTTCATGTACTTCTTGACATGCTCATTGCCCTTGTACCAGGCCGGTTCCACTTCGTCGCCGCCGATGTGGAAGTACGGCGAGCTCTTGAAGACCGCGCACATCTCGCCCACCAGTGTATCCAGAATCGGGTATATCTTCGGGTTGAGCACGTCCATGGCGTGCCAGCCCACATTGCCCAGCTTGCCTTTCATGCCGTCCAGCAGCGCTGTGCAGTGGCCCGGGCCCTCGAGTTCGGGCACGCAGGTCACGCCCCGGGCGTCAGCGTACGCCACCAGGTCCCTGAGTTCATCGAGCGTGTACGGCGTGAGCGGCGGGTAATGGATGCTGTTCGCCTGCGGATACGCCGTGGAGGGGAATGTATACCCGTTGTCCTCGGTCAGGTGCAGATGCAGGTAGCGGATCTTGAACAGGCGGCAGGTCTCGGCGGCCATCTTCAGGACGTAAATCGGCTGATGCTGCCGTGCGCAGTCGATCATGATGGCGCCGTAGTCCGAATACGGCCAGTCCTTGATGGTCATCTTCGGCACCGACGCCTTGTCGCCCTCGAGCACGATGGCCTGCAACAGGGTCGCCGTGCCCTCGCACACCGCCCGGTAGTCCCACCCCTCGATTACGACGCGGCCGGTGACGGTGAGCGTGTGGGCATACTCGCGGGTCTTGAGCACCTTCTGGCCATGCACTGTCAGGATGTCCGCGTCCGCCCGGAGCTTCGGATTGATCTTCAGCACGATGTCGCCGGCCTTGGGCTCGCCATCGACAACGGCCAGCCTGAGCTTCGTGACCAGAAGGATTTCGTCCGACAGAATGTCGGCCAGCGGCTTCAGCTTCGGGTCCGTCGCGGCGATTCGGCTCTCGGCCGTCAGCGGCATCTCGCCGCCGGTCAGCTTGATTGACTTCGGCGTCGGGAGGAGCTTCGGCGGCCCGGCGTTCTCCGCAGCCATGCTCACGCCGGTGAGCCCGACCACCAGGCCGAGCGCAATTGCCGTCAAGAGCCTGAGCAGCATGCCGACAGCGACCCCATCCCTTGAACCTTGTTCGCGCGTATGTATGATCATGGAGAATCCCTCCTCTGCAAGACAGCCGGCGGCCGAGAGCCCCGATCTGTGCTCAGCACAGTCCAGATTCTCGCACGAAAGGCATGCCGCTGCAAGAAGAACCTGTGCGAAGTTGGCGTAATAAATCGTAACGGATTGACCATTCCTGCCAGTGGGCTGTTGCCTGCCGGCAGGGGGGGCTGGTACAATGCTGCTGCTGATAATGCGGCGTGGGGTGCCACGATGGCCGAGTTGGCTGGCCTATCGGCTGTTCCGGGGAGGTGGACGTCGTGGCCGGGTGGGCTGCACGGAGCAGTATGACGCCATTGAATCCATTACGGGCAGGTGAGAATCAGGAGCTCCTCTCCGGCCGGGGCGAGCGCGCGTCCGGGTTACGTACGCTCTTGGCTCTGCTGATCGGGCTGGCG
>CAYZQB010000057.1:0-16989 GCA_964480395.1 uncultured Planctomycetia bacterium | reverse complement strand
GTATGCCTCATTATATTTCCCGTTTCTGTACAAGTTCATAAATTCCTTGTAATTGTCATCTTCAAGCAAAGAAATTGTCTGCCTTATATACTCATCATCAATATTCAACGCTTGCTGCAAATATTTATATGCTTCTTGTTTCATGTCATAACGCCATGCAAGCTTCGCAAGAATAAAGTATTTCAGAGCACTATCTTCGGAAATGATGTAATCCTCAGCGTCTTCATCGAAATCAATCCTTCGCATCTTTTTCTGCTGATTATAATCAACATATTTTTTTTCACCAATATCACGTGTTTGCAATGTTACAAAGCTGTTTGTGGATATATTTCTCAAGACGATATAACCGTGTCTGTTGTCCTGTTCAACAATTGTTCCGATGTAAGTATCTGCATTTTTTAGGAAAATCACAACAAGGTCTTTTCGGAATTTTTTAACATAAATCGCCTTGAAAGCGTCAATATATGGTCGAATTGTTGTTGCAACAATCAGCAATTTCGCTTTTGAAGTATCGCTTACAGGTTTGATTTTCTTTGCTTTCTTATAAAGAGTATATGCCTTGTCAAAATTCAGCATTCTTGTAGCAATATTAATTTCAACAACAGTTTCACTGACTTTCCTGTCATTCTCGAAGATTATGTTTTTTTCAACTTTTGTCTCTTCTTCTTTCTCACGATATACAGGTTTATTGTCATCAGCATTAGTTTTACCGTTGGTTATCGTACTATCCTCTTTTTTGCTGCTAATTAAATCTTTACCATTACTGTCTGTCTTTTTATCAGTTTTCTTCTCAGTGTTCTTATTAATTGGAGTTTTATCATCATCGATTTTGTTTGTTGTGTTTTTTGAACAACCGAACATAATGAAAATTAATAAAATGAGAAATAATCCAAGGTTTATAATAAATTTCATATTTTCTCCTGATGCTTAATTCAGTCGGCAAATGCCGATTACATGCCAACTCACGATTCACAAAAGCCAAGAGATGGAACTTTTTCAAGTTCCCCGTCAGGTCCAATCTCAAGCTCATCGAATGCCATCCCTCCCGTTAACATCGGTTCGCTGAAGTAATATATTTTATATCTCGGAATTTTATCGCCGTTTTTTAATGCTTCCTGAATCTCAGCAGCGGTTGGTTTATGATAAACCGGTCGCCAATTATGAAAAATCCCGATAAAAAGCATCAGGAATCCGATGATTAAGATGATCCAGCTTATTTTGTTGCTGTATTTTTTCATTTTACATAAACTCTATAACCTATTATTAAGGATAACAAGGTTTTACCTAAAGTAAAGAGAACATTGCAGTATCCAAAATGTAATGTAGATTATGCATTCGCGTTAAATATGAAATTTTAAATGTTAATTTAGGAATTACCATGAATAAACCAAACAGTTTTGTAATATGGTTGAAGCAGATGAGGGCGGATTTCCTTATTCTTGCTGTTTTATTGACGTTGATTGGGCTGGCACTTGCGGCAAACACAGGAATTGAATTTGATTTCCTCAAAGCAGTATTGCTTCTAATCGGCGTTGTTTCCGCACATATTTCTGTGAATCTGTTTAATGAATATTGGGATCATAAGACAAGGATAGATTTTAATACAGAGAAAACACCGTTTAGCGGTGGCAGCGGGAATTTGCAGAAGGGATGGACAAAAACATGGCAGGTCTTCCTTGCAGCGACGATTACATTGGTTATATGCTTGGCAATCGGAGTATATTTTACCATTGTTTCGCACTGGATTATCGCGGTTTTTGCAGTTGTGGGTGCAATCTCAATCCTGTTTTATAACATTGTGCTCGCGCGAATAATGCTTGGTGAATTATTCGCAGGACTCAGTCTTGGGTCGCTAGTTGTTGTTGGAACGTACATTGGCATGACCGTTACAAGTTGGGAAACTTCATTTTCGCAGATTTTACCGACTTCAATAATTCTAATCTCGATTCCACCAGGTTTGCTAACATTCCAGTTACTTTTTCTAAATGAATTTCCCGATGCAGAAGCAGATAAACAAGGCGGACGAAGACATCTCGTGATAGTTCTCGGTAAAAAAACGTCCGCAGTGATTTATACGCTTTTTATGCTTTCAGTTTTCGCAACAATCGTGCTTATCCCTGCACTAAAATATTCAAGCTGGTGGTTGCTAATCGCACTCCTGCCTTTACCAATCGCCTTAAATGCATGTAAAATCACGCTTAAACACAGTGAGAATATGGAAAAACTTTTACCTGCACTGGGAATGAATGTTATTACCGTGCTTAGCACAGACCTTCTAATCGCTATCGCTTTGTTTATCAATTAATCTTTGTCGAGCAAGTCTAAAAGGTAAAAGTCATGTCATTCCCAACTTGATTGGGAATCCAGAAATTTAAATCCGATTTCGCAGGAATGACACATTGTAAAGTACAATTATCTATGCTTTCCGCAATATAGTATCGGGCGGGGATTTTATCCACACCATGCAAAGACAAGGTTTGGAGATTTTATCTACAACCTTGATAATTTCTATGAATTATGCGATGGGACATAAAGAAAAACAGGATTTATCCTGTTAGTCGTTGGATTTGACGATTCTTCCTTGTGAGTTCAAAGTGTAAATTTCTGGGATAGAGAGATTGGCATTGAATTTCAGCTCGATTTTCTTCTTGAAATCCTGCTCAATCTCAGTAATGTCTTTGCGGTGTTTGTTCTGCATGTGTTCGATAAGCAGGGCTGAACCTTCGATTGTTACTCCCTGTGTCGAGTTTTGTGCCAATAGATGCTTGATTTTGCGGAAAATATTCACCGTCGAAATAGGCAGACTTTTTACCCAGCCAGACCCGCTGCACGTCTTGCATAGTTGATAAAGCGTACGTTTATTCGAGTCTTTCAGTCTTTGCCTTGTCATTTCAATCAATCCAAGAGGTGAAGTCCGACAAATCTTGCTTTTTGCTTTGTCATTGCGCAATCCGTTACGAAGTGCATTCTCAACAGATTTTTTATTCGTAACCATTTTCATGTCAATAAAATCACAGACAACAAGACCACCAAGGTCGCGTAGTTTGAGTTGTCGGCAAATTTCGTGCGCAGCTTCGACATTTGTTTTAAGCGCAAGCTGTTCCGGATTGTTTCCGCGTGTATTCTTCCCAGAATTCACGTCAATTGTAACCATCGCTTCAGTTTGTTCAATGAACATGAATCCACCTGATGGCAGCTCAACCTTTTTATCGAAAAGTTTTTCAACTTCCTTTTCGATGCCAAACTTGTAAAAGAGCGGCTCAAGTTCTTCGTAAAGCTGAACTCTGTCCTTGAATTCAGGTATGACCGCGCGAATAAAATCGTAAACTTTGTTGAATGAATCAAGTTTGTCGATGATTATTTCGTCAATATCAGAACTGAAACTGTCTCGAATTGAACGAATAATCACATCCGCTTCCTCGAAAACCAACGCTGGTGTTGGCATGCTCTTGATACGCTGCAGAATAATACGCCAAAGTTTCATTAAATAATTCAAGTCAGCTTTGAGTGAGTTTTTATCCTGACCCATAGCAGCGGTTCTAGCAATGAAACCCATTTCGCTTGTGGGTACAATTTCATCGAGAATTGCTGATAAATCTTTTCTGGCTTTGAGGTCTTCGATTTTGCGAGAAACACCGACTTTCGCAACATTTGGCATCAGAACTATGTAGCGACCGGGAATTGACAGAAATGTTGAAAGCGTTGGACCTTTGTTTCCAAGCTGAGCTCGCGTTATCTGAACGAGAACTTCCTGCCCTTTTTTCAGTACATTTTGAATTTTCGGTAGGTCTTTGTGTGAACGGCTGTCAGTTGCATAATTGCTGACTTCCGAAATGTCACCGTTCTTTTTCCACCTTTCTCCATAGGTCGGCAAAACATCGCTAGTATGTAAAAAACCGTTTTTCTCAAGTCCAATGTCGATAAATGCTGCCTGAATCGCAGGCTCAACATTTTGAACGACACCCTTGAAAATATTTCCAACAGATTCCGCCTGATTCAGGTCCTTGTGCTCAACCATGTAATCAATTAGCTTCGCATTCTCCATAATCGCGATGCGAATTTCCTCGCCTTCTGCGACATTAACGAGCATTTTTTTCATCTTGTGTAGCTCCCTCAGTAAATGTAAGCGGACTTTTTCACAGTCAGCTAGGAGAGGGTGATTTTGCTTTTGAGCTTTGTGATTAATCTGCATTCATCCTGAAGTCCCAGTAAATTCAAGACCTCGATAACTTTAACGCTGCCCTTTTGAGTAAACTTCAGTATCATCTGAAGTTGAGAACTTGAAATTACAGATATTCCATCGATAAATTCACGTGCGTCGATTGTTTTTGCTTTCCCTTTTTTCTCGCGATTAATAAGCAATGTGTCGTTTGCAAGCAATTGTGAACATTTTGTTTTCAGCAAATTCTCAGCGTAATCTCGCGTCAATTCAACCCTGTAAACAAAATATTCAGGAATAATTCTGTTTTTCTGAATCTCCGTAATCTTTTTTAAACCAACTTCTTTTGGAAGCCACGGCTGCAAAATAGCAGCAAAATTTCTTTCGGAAATCCATTCAACAAGCTCAAGTTTCAAATATTCGTCGTAAGAAACAACGTTAACCGGTAATGCCCATGGAAAAGAAAGCTTAATTTGAGGATTAAAACCCTGCGAAAAAGCAACAGGAACACCTGCTTTTCTCAAAGATCTCTCCCATACAGCTTTCAGCTCAAGATGAGAGCAAAATCTAAACTCTCCGATTTTTGTATAGTTCAGTAAATAATAAAATTTCATATGTTGAGTATTTTTTACAATAATTTTAGTAAGAATCAAGACATTTCTGCGGATAAAACCGATTTTACCAATTTATAGTAAGAAGTAACACCGATGTGAGGAGTGCAACCACTCTCTTTAATTTAGTATATTTTGTAATACAAATCAATCAGTTTCACATTGAACATAACATTGACCTTGTTCTAGTACAGTGTTACAAAGTTTCAATGAATGGTGGAACAGGCATCCCTGCCTGTTAATATTGATGCTGAATGTCAGGCTAGATTACTGACCTACCGTTTATTTTCATAATTAATGTTACACTGTACTAGTCATCAGGATTGTCCTCACGAGGATTTGTATTATTACTTTCACCTTTCTTTGGTTTCATCATCGGAGGTGTTTTAACAGGTTTTCTAACCGATTTCGGAGGTTTCAGTTGTGGTGTAGCTTTTCTAATTGGTGGCGTCTTAGGTTTGAAGATTTTGTGAGGTCTAATCTGTTTTGGCGTACCCATTCTCTGTTTTATCGAGCGGGTAATTGATTTTGCAAGTAACGGGTCTTTGTCTGGATTATATTGCAAAGACTGAACACCACTGATAATGCTGTTAATATCTTCAATACATTCTCTGGGTGTCTGATACCTGTTTTCGCGGTCTTTTGCCATCATTTTTTCGATGAAATAACCGAAATAAGGCGTAAGTTTCTGAAATTTTTCCTGGTCAAGGTTTTCAAGCACCTGTTTTGCCATAATATCCATCGAATCTTTGCCAGTAAACGGTACTTCACCGGTTACAAGATGAAATAAAGTTGCGCCAAGCGAGTAAATATCAGCTCGAATATCCACGTCGATATAACCGCGTGCTTGCTCAGGTGAAATATACTGCACAGTTCCACAGGTAACATCTTCGATTGAACCAGCTTTATCGCTCTCGATTTCCTTTGCAAACCCCAAATCGCAAAGCTTGATATTGCCTTCATCATCGTAAAGAATATTGTCGGGTTTAATATCACGGTGAACAACATTTTGAGAGTGCAAATATTCAAGAGTTTCTGCTATCTGAATGATAATGTGCAATGCCTTGTTTTCATCCAAGAAATTGTTGTCAAAAATATCATCCTGAACAGACCTTCCTGTTACAAGTTCCATTGCGAGATAATGCAGACGTTCGTGAGGTTCTATTTCCACCTCATCAGGTGGGTAAACTCCGTATTCGAAACCTTTTACGAGGTTTTTATAGTCGAATTTAACGAGCAGCTCAGCTTCATTTCTGAATCTATCGACGAATACATCATTAATGGCATGAATTGGGAAAAGAATTTTTAAGGCACAGAGAATGTCCGTGGGTTTGTGAATTACCTTAAATACTGTTGCAACCCCACCTTCGCCGATTTTCTCGATTATTTCATAATCGGGTAACTGTCTTGCTCTTTCGATTGTTACTGTTTTCGGCAGTGCCGGTGTCTGAATATTCTTAATCTGTTCAACCGTTAAATATTCTTTTGCAAGAAAGATTTTCAGTAGTGATACACTTTTTTGCCCTGTTTCTGAGTCTTCTGCTTGCCTTTTTTCTTGCATTATTCGCTGAAGATCCATGCATTCTTGAACCTTCTCCGGAGTTATCAAACCCTGTTTTACTGCAAGAACTGAAAGCAACATCTCTTGTTTAGATGCCATTTAACACCTTATTCTTCATACTTTCCGCTCCACATATTCAGTTTATTACGTTTAGCATCATTTTGTAATTCAATTAACTTGTTGTACACTATTTTGTTATCCGAATCTGATAATGAAACTAACATCCCATCATTTTCTAAATCAATTGTTTGGAATTTAATCGGCTCATTTGCAGTAACTTCTGCCAATCCGTATTTAACCATTTGCTCATTTACAGAAATCATAATGTCAGATTGCATGATAATAACATTTGCATTCCAGACTTTATCAATCTTTTTTGTATCATTAACCCAGACAAGCCGTAACATTTTCAATCCTATCAGATATTGTGCATAATCTTTGGCTTTTTTAAAATATGGTTCACCAACTTTTGGTGATTCAATGCCTGCAAGCTTTAAAATTTTCCCGCTTGTCATTGTAAACGTATCACCGCTTCTAAAGTTCTGAACACGAACATACATTGATGGCAGCTTGTTTTCGTCATCAATTGATGCTGAACTATTGTTCTTTTCGTCAACTCCATAATTGTAGCCGAACTTGTCATCCTCTTCACTGGTTACACATGCGACGAAAAACACCGTCATTACAACAATAATACAGAATTTTGCTATTTTCATAATTTCACCAGAATAAAATTTGATGTGCCCGATATTCATATCATATGATTATCATGGAATACACATTCTTTACCTGATTTAACCTCTTTGGGGTTGTTTTGTTGGATAATCTTACAGACTGATGCTTTTGTTGGGAAAATATCCTTTAAGGGTGTTTCCTATCTGTTGTGTTTTAAATAGGGTTTATATTGAGATCTAGGACGCCAATAGTGGTATCGAGGATTGTAATATGGATAGCCCCATCCCCAATAATTGTAACTATAATTGGGATAATTCCAATAATAAGGCGCAGGGGCAAAAAGTGGTGCTGAATAAGTATAATATGTAGTCCGAATTTGATTCGAATTCCCTGAATTTATAACATATCGTGAGGATTTTTGCTGCGTTTCATCAATCTTATAAACCTTGCTGAATAATTCGCTTTGATTTTTTCTCAAAATAATTCTCGCAGTGATTTCAACTTTTCCCGATGCAAGCTTACCTGCTTCGATGAAAATCGTCACACCCGGGTCGTATTCATTAAATAACTTCTCTTCAAGAGAATTCTTCTTACTTTCATTTGTCTGAAGTCCTTCTTTCGCAAATGTTTCGTCAATGCTTGTATCGGGATAAATTATGTCGTATTTGCGGGTTTTAATCTTGGTCAGAGCGAAAGAAATCCTATCGACAAGCGATTGATAAAGGTTTTTGTCAATATTATGGTTTTTGGAATAGAATTCGACTGTGAATCGAATATTCGGCTCAATTAAAATATTTCCGTTTTCAAGAGCAACTTCAATTTGCTTGTCAATATCTTTTGCGATTTCAGTTGTTATATCAAGTTGTGCAGCGTTTGTACCCGTGCCCGAAACCGTGTAATAATCGCTGTCATAATGCGGATTCATTTGCATAAACCTTGGCGGCATGTAACAGCTTGTCAGCATTAGAGACAAAAAAACAATCAGAATCAATTTTTTCATGAATCACCTGAGATGAAAAAAACCTATATTCCTTAACAATAATATACCATATTTTCGCTTTGGTTAATAGTTTTAATTTCAAAACTGACAGAATCGTAGAAAATGGAAGCGAATATGACAATATGACATGTTTAAAATTGAATACGTAAGATTTATGAAAAAAACTAGTATTTTATCGCTTGTCAAGTTCAAAACGGAAAACATACAGAATGTTTACATAAAAAAATCAAGTTCATGAGATTTGGCATAGTAATTGCTATAATTGTAAAAAAGCAAATACTAGGAGGATTTTGATATGAGTAAAATCATCGGTATCGACCTTGGAACAACAAATTCGGTAGTCGCAGTAGTCGAAGGCTCTGAACCTGTGGTTATCCCGAACGAGCAGGGCGCACGCACAACACCGTCTGTTTGCGGATTTACTGAAGATGAAGAGATTTTGGTGGGTCAGCTTGCACGAAGACAAGCGGTTCAGAACCCGAAAAATACTGTTTCATCAATTAAAAGATTTATGGGACGCAGGCACAATGAAGTTTCTGTTGAAGAAAAAATCGTTCCTTACGAAATCATTGGAAGCAACTCGGAACTCGTCAAAATCAAGGTTCGCGGCAAAGAATATACTCCGCCAGAAATATCAGCAATGATTCTGCGTAAGCTGAAAGAGACTGCAGAAGCATATCTCGGTGAAAAGGTTACAGAAGCAGTAATCACCGTCCCCGCATATTTTAATGACTCTCAGAGGCAGGCAACAAAGGATGCAGGTACAATTGCCGGTCTTGATGTTAAAAGAATCGTTAATGAACCAACGGCAGCGGCACTTGCATATGGCATTGATAAAAAGAAAAAGTCCGATATGACAATTGCTGTTTTCGACCTCGGTGGTGGAACTTTTGATATTTCAATTCTTGAAATTTCAATTGTTGACGATGAAACCGTGTTCGAAGTCAAATCAACCAATGGCGACACTCATCTTGGTGGTGACGATTTCGACGAAGCACTTGTGAATTATATCGCAGAGGAGTTTCAGCGCGAAAACGGGCAGGATTTGCGCAAAGACCCAATGGCACTTCAACGTCTGAAAGAAGAATCTGAGAAAATCAAACGCGAACTCTCAAGCACGACACAAGCACCGATTAATCTGCCTTTTATCACCATGGACGAAAGTCGCAACCCGATGCACCTTAACATGACAATCACTCGCGCTAAATTCGAGCAGCTTTGCGAGCCGTTGTTCGATCGTGTTATAAATCCTTGTAACACAGCGATGAATGATGCGAGTTTGAAAGCTAATGAAATTAACGAGATTCTGCTTGTCGGCGGTTCAACAAGAATTCCAAAAATTCAGGATATGGTTAAGGAAATCTTCAATAAAGAACCGAATCATAGTATTAATCCCGATGAAGCTGTCGCAATTGGTGCTGCGATACAGGCGGATATTCTCAGCGTTGGTGGTCGGCGTGATATAACTTTCCTCGATGTAACACCGTTATCGCTTGGCGTAGAGGTCGAAGGTCAGCTTATGCACGTGCTGATTCCGAAAAACACAACGATTCCCGCTCAACGCAAGGAAGTTTTCAGCACCGCAGCCGATATGCAACCCGCAGTTGACATCTTTGTTTTCCAGGGTGAACGACCCATGGCAAAGGATAATCGGCTTTTGGGGCAATTCAAGCTTGATGGTATCCCACCTGCACCCCGTGGTATCCCGCAAATCGAAGTCGCCTTTGACATAGACGTGAATGGCATTCTTAATGTAACCGCGAAAGACCTTGGTACTGGCAAGGAACAAAGTGTGAAAATTGAATCATCTTCCGGTTTGAGTGATTCTGAAATCGAAAAAATGAAGACCGAAGCTGAGAAATATTCTGATGACGATAAAAAACGCAAGGATGATGCAGAGCTTAAGAATCAGGCAGAACAGCTTGAGTATCAGATTCGGAAACTCATCAAAGAGCAGGGAGATAAAATTCCTGAGAATGATAAAAAAGAAGTCGAACAAGCGTGCGATAACCTTAAGAAAGCTCTTGATTCAAAGGATTCAAACAGAATTCGTACAGAAAAACAGAATCTCGAAGAAAAAATGCAGAAAGTTTCAGAAATCTTATATAAGAATGCCCAAACACAGGGACAACCGGGTGCTGGTCAGGTTCCTCCGGGCGGTGTTCCGCCTGTTGACTTCGGGACAAATCCCAACCATAATGCTGCACCGAATGCTTCGCAGGGAGATTCCAGCAAGGATGACGGCGACGTAATTGACGCGGATTATACTGTCAAAGACGACAAATAATCCTCACACTGTCATTCTCAGCCCTGTCCTCAACTTGATTGGGGATTGATTGGGAATCCAGAATGAACTTATGAATCCTTTAGGGTGTTTACTCCGAAGGATTCTTTTTTTTGTAAGGTTGTGGTCCAATAATCTGTTTCTGAGAATTAGTAGTTAACTCTCGAAATAACCACAAACTCGCTTCCTCAGGGATTTCAACAATCTCACTCCGGTTATTCTTATCAAGTTTTATGGTTTTTCCATGCACTTTGACAATAATCTCACGAATATCATCAGAAACCTGTTTTTCCTCGATAACTTTATATTCAAGAAAAAACTGAGTCATATCGAGTGTGTACAAAAAATGCTGCTCATCATGTAATCTATCAATCTTCAGATTTATATCTTCAGATTTAACTATGTCATATTTATTTTTCAGTAATTCAATGTTGAGAAGACCCAGAAGTACCTCAATCTGTGCCTTCCTACTTTTCACGTGTTTAGCAACTTGTTCGGAATAATTACCAACGAAATCAATAGCGTGGTTACGCAAATTCGATGCACATCCAGCAATTAATACACAAAAACACATACAGAATAAAATTTTGGTGAAAAAACCCATGTAATTATTCCACAATGCTAGAATACAGCTGAAATAACTTAATCACAGACTGCTAGGATTCTGAATTAAATTTATTAACAAAATTTACAAGAGCTTTCTTCAAAGTATCGAAGAATTTAGCGAACCCAGTTTTCGGCAGCTCAATATTGACTTTGTATTCTTCATAAGGTTCGTCGGATGGACCAAGTTTGTTTGGACGTTTAGTAGCAAACCTATCGGGAATTTCGACTTCTTCTCGATTTTCCAATTCAGAATCATCAAGTAATGTTTTTCCGAGAATGCTCCTTGATTCTTCATCTTTAAGGGCATCTTCAAATTCATCGATTCCAATATCCTGGTTGAGCATTTCATCAAGCGCTTCAATGTCAAAATCTATGTCATCGTAATCGTTCTTTTCTCTGAAATACAGTTCTGTGCTGCTATCCTTGAGAATTGCACGTATATCCGTAGATTCTGAATCAATATTAGTTTCATCATCTTCAGAAACACTTGGTTTCGAATCTTTGTCATCAGATTCTTCCTTGGGTGCTGGATACAGCTCCATTGTTTCAGTCTCTGGTTCATCTAATGTTGAAAGTTCTTTGTAAGAGAGTTTTTTCTCGACTTCTGATAAATATTCCTTTAGATCCTTTTTTGTCTCGGCAACATCTGATACTGAAGGAACATCTTTGGAATTCGTCATAATTGCTGCATCTGAAGACATAGCCCTATATTTCTCAGGAATTTCGTTTCTTTTTGTTGTATCTTCGGTTATCTTTTTCTCGGAAGTTATTGTTTTTTCATCAACTTTTTCTTCTTCAGTGGATTCAGCATCTTCAGTTTCCAGCTCATCTGCTTTAAGTTTTATTTCGAGTAATGTGTCTGAATCATTGGGTGGAATGTGTTCGCTTTGCTCATCGAAACCAATCTCACTCACTTTTCGTGTTACGATTGCGAATTCTGTATCATTGCTTTCTGGAGGCGTAAAGTCACTTTTTAATAAATCACTCAAATCGACATCCTCAAGAGATTTCAACTCTTTTTCTTTTACAGAGTCTGTGATTTCAACTTTATCTGTACTTTCTGTGCTGATGCCATCTGTCTTAGCAACTGTTTCCGCTATATTCTCAGCAAATAAATCACCTAATTCATCCTCTTTATATATTTTCTCAAGGACTTCAGTGATCTCTTTGTCTTCTTTAACTTCGTCATTCACAATTTTCTTAAAATCCTTTATTCCGTTGGTATTATCTTCGATTGAATCATACCTAAGAATTTCGCTAAGACGCAACTTCGCTTGTTTTCTTTCTTCGGAAGTTTCATTATCCATCACATCAATATCCATCGTTTCAGATTCAGAAACTGCTTGTTCATCCTTAAAGTCATATTTTGTAGGCTGTGTTGAATCCACTGCAACAACTGCTTGTTCTACGATAATTTCTTCATCTTCATATTCTCTTTCATCCACATCTTCGCTCGATACTTCAGCATTTTCTGCCACATCTTCATCTGCAACAGGTGCTTCGGCTTCTTTTTCATCAGATTGAGTTGGTATAACCCTATCCGAGGACACAGATTCCGCAAGAATCATCCTATCAGTTTCAATCTCTTCATCAGCAAGAGTTTTTTCAACAACGGTCAAAAATTGTTCTGATTGTAGATCGAAGTCAGAGAGATCACTTTCAATGCTTTCATCAGCAGGCATCTTATCAGCATCAGCAATAAATAGGTCTGGTTGAAGATTTTGGTCATCGACTTCACTTGCAATATTAATTTTGTCGATTCTATCGATGGCTTTTTCTGCAAGAACTTCAAGATTGTCAACCGGCACAACGGGCATTTCTTCACGAACAACATCTTCTCGTTGAAATTCCGATTCAACATCATCTACTGTAGTTTTGTACTCAAAATTCATGCTCTCAAAAGCTTTTATCTGTGCAGTATCGACTTTGTCTGGTGTAACTTCGAATTCACGCTGAACCAGTTTCTTTGACATCATTTCTTTGCGCAAAGATGCTGTTTTTTCTCCTTTATCCATTGCAGCGAGGATTTTGGGATCGAGTTGAACTCTGTCTCTTCTTGAAGTTCTGCCTACATTCTCAGAAAGATTACTCTTCTGCGATTCTTGTGTATATAAAGAAGTTCCGGTCTTCAACCGTTCCGAATCAAGCTGAACCTGCTTAAAATTAAATTTCGTATTTGATGTCTGGGAAGAAGAATTCTTCTTGTCATCGCGGTTAAGAATCGGCAATTTGCTTCGTTTATCCAATGGACTGAATCCTCCGGGGAATCCCATCGAAAAGTGAATAATACCATCGACTTTCACCGATCTTACATCTTTAGTACTTACTTTCGAAAGTAATTCTTCGTCCCGAAGACAAAAATAATTGAGATCTTGGTTTGCGAAAGGAATGTTGTACTGTTTTCCACAAGCGGAACATTTGTAAATGAAAATATGCTGGCTCTCAAGAATCTTCAGCACTTTCTCATTTGACATGAAACCTTTATCGACAAGAATCGTGCCAATTCGAGTATGTTGGTCTTTTTTAGTCAATTCATATTGAAACTTCAACGCTTCAACCATTGAATCACGAGTGATATCTCCTGTTTCAATCGCTAATTCGCAAAATAATGCATTTTTTATTTTCACCATATTCTGCCTCGAATATATATATCCAATGATTATAAAATAATAAAACTTTAATCATTTTACAACTGTTTGCATAAAAGTGCATTCCATTTATCAATATTATCACAGTCATATTGATGAAAAAAAACACTTAAACAACCAGCAGTTAAAGTTATCGTCTTTATCGAGTTATTCTCTATTGCTGATTATTTTTTAATGATTTGAATACTGTGTGTTTTATTGTTCCGGGTATATCTTCAATTCTGAATGTGCAGGCGTGGAAACTTGGGATTCCTACCTGTTGACCGGCATTAATTGACAAAGTAGAGCCGACCGGGCAGATGTAAAGTCCGCTGATTTTTGGAGATTCATGAACATGACCATGAATTGACAGATACGGTTTTTTCGAGAGTATGAAGTTTTTTACTGACGATGAACCAATGCTATTCCCTTGATAATTCTTGTCAAGCGGAGTATTTTTCGGTGGTGCATGAGTGATAGCAATGGTTTTACGCCAATTTTGCGGTTGAGGTAGCATCATAAGGTCATCTTCGATTGTCGATTTCGAATCAAACCACTTTTGCGAATTAATCGTGTAAATTTTGGAAACACCGGGTTTTGTGAAAAAATCCTCTGAATCAGGAATATTCACGCTTCTATTCTCAAGCCGTTCCCAGTCTTTGCGATAAAAATTTGTATGCGGAACACAGTTATACCCAACAAGCTGATATTGTGTTCCAACAATATCAATCAGCTTCTTGTGCGCATAGACACAGAGTTCTTGCTTTTCAAGCTCCTTAATATTCGATTCACAAAAAGCCCAGTCATGGTTGCCAAGTAGCAAAATTACCTGAATTTCCGCTTTACTGAATTCCTCAAGGTAATATTTCAATCCTTCGTCAATAAAATCGGTTTGAGCACTCAGCGATAAACTCATGCTGTACCCGTCGGGAAGAAGATTCCCTGCAAAAACTGCGATTTGACATTTCTCGTCACGAGCAAGTTTTAATGAACTCTCGTAAAAATCGAGATTGCCATGTAGATCACTCGTAACAAAAAATTTCATAAATCTCCAACCGTTGCTTCTTTAAGGATTTTAATATTGTAGAATCAATTTACAAAATGAGAAAAAAAATTTGAGGATCGAATGCAAAAAAAATCAATACTTTTAATCGTTGTTGTGTTGATATTGCAGCTTGTATGCTTTTCAACATCTGATGCATACGCACCCGGTAGAGTTCCAAGTAATGGAAACCTTAAGAAATGGGATATTACTAAAACGCAATATCCAAACATTGACGACAATGGAAATATAATCATAGAATTCAATAAAGTCGGTTGTGCTGATTTTAGGGATTTTGTCGGATTGAATGACGAATTTCAGGCATATCTTAACTCGATGAACCAGTGGAATGCACTTGAGTATTGCGATGCAAAACTGGTTTTTGGTGGAAAAACCACTTCAGGAAAAGATGGAAATGACAACAAAAACACATTGTTTTTCGATAATAAGGGAAATATATCTCCGGGTGTATTCGGTTTAACCACAGTAACGTATAACGCGAATACAGGTGAAATTCTTGATGCTGATATAGGATTAAACGACACTTCGTTTGCTTGGGACACTCTTGGCAGAAAAACATTAGGAGTCTCGAATCGGGCTTACATCGAGCCGATAATGACGCATGAAATTGGGCATTTGTATGGTTTGGATCACACCTTTCTCAAGTTCTCGACGATGTCACCTTCCGCGTACGTGGGTGAGATCTCACAGCATTTCCTCAGACTTGATGATGAAATTGGTGTTACTGCATTATATCCAAATGCAAATTTTGGGACTGGTTTTGCAGCACTTGGTGGATTTGCAACGAAAAATGTGATGCCTGTATTCGGCGCATCATTTACGGTTGTGGATCTTAGGAATTTTATGCCTGTGATTAGTGGACTTTCAGAGAACACAGGACTTTTTGCACTTGCAGGTGTTGAGCCGGGTAGATACTGGTTGCTAACTTTCCCGGTAAATGAACAAAATCTCGGTACATATTATCAGAACATCGATGTTGACATTGCTCCGCAGATTATTGGGCTTAATGTTGGAACTGCCAGCGATCCGTCGATAAATAGGCAACCTGACGAATTCCTTCTTAAAATTGGTGCTGTCAGTCAGGTCAACCCGGCATTGACAGCAAAAGGAACGATTGTACCTTTTGAGCCAAATGACAACAAAACCGATGCAACAGCATTGATGCTTGATTCCGCAAACGGTGAACCGATTACGCTTGTTGCTGATATTGAAGACAACAACGATGTCGATTATTTCAAATTCAATATTCAAGATGGGAGGAAATATTCGTTTATCGTACTCAGCAGTTGTTTTGTTACAGGTTTTGATTCAAGATTAACGCTTTACGATTCAACTTTGAAGGAGATTATTTCGCCGAATGCTGGCTCACCAGTTTACATGATGGCAGCTGATGATGCTGACCCCGAAGCATACGACGTTAACGGCGAAATTCTCGACCCGCGCGTTGAGGGCTGGACTTCGAATTATACCGGTGAAGCGTATTTGAAAGTCGAAGGTTGGGCTGGACAATCCGGTTATTATTTCCTGATTGTGCGCGAACACGATGTTATTGATGTGCCTGACATTGCTGCATCGGAGCTTTTAATCGACCGAACATCTTTGACCGTTAATTCCGCAGAATCAGCAAGGATTGAAGTTATCGCACGCAATAAATACAACGATAAAATCACTAATTTGTCTGCAAATGCTGTTGATATAAAGGTTGGAGCAAGCACAATTACTGCAACTCAAGATTCTGTGGACAAAGCTAAGTTTTATATCGATGTAAATGCTCCATCTTCAACTGGTAGCGACGAAATCACCGCGATAATTCTGCCTAATGTTGAGCCGATTCTGCAGAAACTGACTATTTATTATGTTGATGCTGTTTCTGCAGGTGCTTCTGTGATAACAGCGGTTCCGGAGAGTGCGTTTGCTGATGGCTACAGCGAAATTGTGATAACCTTGAAACCGAAGGATTCAAACGGTGTTTATGCATACGATTCGACCTTGAATGTTACCGGAGACACAAGTCGTGGAACTCTTGGAGCGTTCCATTTCGACATTGATTCCGGCTTTTACACAGCAACTCTAACCGCACCTTTATCATCGTTGAAAATTACTGCCAATGTTGATGTTTTCATCGGTGGCAGCACAGTTGGCACAGTTAATGTTGTTTTTGAGGGCATGATTAGAAGCAGCAGTTCTGGAGGTGGTGGCGGCGGGTGCAGCTTCTCAAACTTTGGAGACAGCTCGCAAAACGTAAGTTTAATCGGTTTACTCGTGTTCGTTCTCGGTTTATTCATCGTTAGAATCACCCGAAAACACTAAGCTGTGGTTTATCTGTCATTCCCGCGAAAGCGGGAATCCAGGCATCCTTGCCTGTCATTGATGACACACAATCGGTGGGACAGGCATCCTTGC